>DQAA01000058.1:3541-4168 GCA_003523465.1 Pseudomonas sp. | reverse complement strand
GATCTGGTCGCGAATCCGGTCGGACTCGGCCCAGTTCTTGTCGGTACGGGCCTGCAGGCGGGCCTGGATCAGCGCTTCCACTTCAGCCGCATCGACCTTGCCTTCGGCCCCTGCACGCAGGAACTCGTCGGCATCCAGCTGCAGCACGCCGAGCAAGCCACCCAGCTCACGCAGACGCCCTGCCAGACCGGCCGCTGCCTGCGCATCGCTCTCGCGCAGACGGTTGATCTCGCGGACCAGGTCGAACAGCACGGCGCAGGCTTCAGGGGTGCCGAAGTCGTCGTTCATCGCTGCGGCGAAGCGTTCGACGTATTCCTCGCCACCTTGCGGCGCCACCAGTGGCAGACCGCGCAGCGCGTGGTAGAAGCGCTCCAGGGCGCCCTTCGAGTCGCGCAGGCTGTCCTCGGAGTAGTTGATCGCGCTGCGGTAGTGGCTGGAGACCAGCAGGTAGCGCACGACCTCCGGGTGGTACTTGTCGAGCACGTCGCGGATGGTGAAGAAGTTGTTCAGGGACTTCGACATCTTCTCGCCGTTGATGCGGATCATCCCGCAGTGCATCCACGAGGCCGCGTATTGCTTGCCGGTGGCCGCTTCGCTCTGGGCGATCTCGTTCTCGTGGTGCGGGAA
>DQAA01000058.1:0-3508 GCA_003523465.1 Pseudomonas sp. | reverse complement strand
TCGATGTGCCAGCCCGGACGGCCCGGGCCCCACGGCGATTCCCAGCTCGGCTCGCCCGGCTTGACGCCTTTCCAGAGGACGAAGTCCAGCGGGTCCTGCTTGGCTTCGTCGACCTCGATCCGCGCACCGATGCGCAGGTCTTCGATCTTCTTGCGCGACAGCTTGCCGTAGCCGACGAACTTGCCGACGCGGTAGTACACGTCGCCATTGCCGGGGGCGTAGGCGTAGCCCTTGTCGATCAGGGTCTGGATCATCGCGTGCATGCCGGGGATATGGTCGGTGGCACGCGGCTCCAGGTCCGGCTTGAGGATGTTCAGGCGGCGCTCGTCCTCGTGCATCGCATCGATCATGCGCGCGGTCAGGGCGTCGAACGACTCGCCGTTCTCGTTGGCGCGGTTGATGATCTTGTCGTCGATGTCGGTGATGTTGCGCACGTAGGTCAGGTCATAGCCGCTGTAACGCAGCCAGCGGGTGACCAGGTCGAAGGCGACCATGCTGCGGCCGTGGCCCAGGTGGCAGAAGTCGTAGACGGTCATGCCGCAGACGTACATCCGTACCTTGTTGCCTTCCAGCGGTTTGAATACTTCCTTGGTCTTGCTCAGGGTGTTGTAGATGGTAAGCACGAAATTTCCTCAGCTGCCCCAGGAGTCACGCAGGGACACGGTGCGGTTGAATACCGGACGGCCTGGACGGGAATCTTTCAGGTCGGCGCAGAAGTAGCCTTCGCGCTCGAACTGGAAGCGGTCTTCAGGCTGGGCGTTGCCCAGCGACGGTTCGGCACGACAACCACTCAGCACCTGCAGCGAATCAGGGTTGATGTTGTCGAGGAAGCTGCCGCCCTCTTCGGCCTTTTCCGGATTCGCTGCACGGAACAGACGATCGTACAGACGCACTTCGCACTCGACGCTGCCTTCGGCCGGAACCCAGTGGATCACGCCCTTGACCTTGCGGCCTTCCGGGTTCTTGCCCAGGGTGTCCGGGTCGTAGGAGCAACGCAGCTCGACGATGTTGCCGTCGGCGTCCTTGATCGCCTCGTCGGCGCGGATCACGTAGCTGCCACGCAGGCGCACTTCACCGGCTGGCTCCAGGCGCTTGTAGCCCTTCGGCGGCTCTTCCATGAAGTCGTCGCGGTCGATGTACAGCTCGCGGGCGAACGGCAGGACGCGCACGCCCATGTCTTCCTTCGGGTGACGCGGCAGTTCGAGCTGCTCGACCTGGCCTTCCGGGTAGTTGGTGATGACCACTTTCAGCGGACGCAGCACGCACATGGCGCGCGGGGCGTTGCGGTCGAGGTCGTCACGGATGCTGAATTCGAGCATCGACATGTCGACCACGCCGTCGGAACGGTTGGTGCCGATCATTTCGCAGAAGTTGCGGATCGAGGCCGGGGTGTAGCCGCGGCGGCGGAAGCCGGACAGGGTCGACATGCGCGGGTCATCCCAGCCTTCGACGTGCTTCTCGTCGACCAACTGCTTGAGCTTGCGCTTGCTGGTGATGGTGTAGTTCAGGTTGAGGCGGCTGAACTCGTACTGGCGCGGCTTGGCCGGCACCGGCAGGTTGTCGAGGAACCATTCGTACAGCGGGCGATGGCCTTCGAACTCCAGGGTGCAGATGGAATGGGTGATGCCTTCGATGGCGTCCGACTGACCGTGGGTGAAGTCGTAGTTCGGGTAGATGCACCAGGTGTCGCCGGTCTGGTGATGGTGGGCATGACGGATGCGGTAGAGGATCGGGTCGCGCAGGTTCATGTTCGGCGAAGCCATGTCGATCTTCGCCCGCAGGACACGCTCGCCGTCCTTGAATTCACCGGCCTTCATGCGGGCGAACAGGTCGAGGTTCTCTTCGACGCTGCGCTCGCGGAACGGGCTGTTCTTGCCCGGCTCGGTCAGGTTGCCGCGGTATTCCTTGGCCTGCTCCGGAGTCAGGTCGCAGACGTAGGCGTTGCCCGACTTGATCAGGTCCACGGCCCAGGCGTGCAGCTGATCGAAGTATTGCGAGGCGTAGCGCACCGGACCGGTCCACTCGAAGCCGAGCCACTTGACGTCTTCCTGGATCGCGTCGATGTACTCCTGGTCCTCTTTGGCCGGGTTGGTGTCATCGAAGCGCAAGTGGCAGGCACCGCCGAATTCCTTGGCCAGGCCGAAGTTCACGCAGATCGACTTGGCATGGCCGATATGCAGGTAACCGTTGGGCTCAGGGGGGAAACGGGTGACGATGCTGCTGTGCTTGCCCGAATCCAGGTCGGCCTGCACGATCGGGCGCAGGAAATTCACGGGAACGGCGGGCGCGCCTTTGGCGGCATTGGGAGCGGTGTCGGTGGGCTTGCTCATTGGGATCCTTCGAAGTCCGGTCTGCGGCGCGGGTAGGCCGCGTGAAACAAAGCGCTTATCATAGCCGAAGCCGTCGCGCCGCCGACAGCACCGCGCCGACAAACCGGCGCTAATATGCACGGCGCGCGGTAAAAAAATCCCGGCGACAAACGTATCGTCGACGCCTCGAAGGGCGTCAGGGTCAATACGTGCGATTCACACCCCTTCTTCCCACATGCCTTGAGAGAGCGAATTTCAGCATGGCCAAAGTCAAACTGAGCACCAACCACGGCGACATCGTCCTGCAACTGGACGCCGAAAAAGCCCCGATCACCGTGGAAAACTTCGTCCAGTACGTTAAAGACGGCCACTACAACGGCACCATCTTCCACCGTGTGATCAAGGGCTTCATGATCCAGGGCGGCGGTTTCGACGCCAACATGAGCCAGAAGAAGACCCGCGCCACCATCCAGAACGAAGCCGACAACGGCCTGCCGAACAAGAAGTACTCGATCGCCATGGCCCGCACCATGGAGCCGCATTCGGCTTCGGCACAGTTCTTCATCAACGGCACCGACAACGGTTTCCTCAACCACAGCGGCAAGAACGTGCAGGGCTGGGGCTACGCGGTGTTCGGTGAAGTGACCGAAGGCCAGGACGTCGTCGACGCCATCGAGAAGGTCGCCACCGGTTCCAAGTCCGGCCACCAGGACGTACCGAAAGAAGACGTGGTCATCGAGAAAGCCGAGATCATTGAGTGATACTGCTGATCTCCGATCTGCATCTGCAAGAAGAACGCCCGGACATTACCCGGGCGTTTCTTGATCTGCTGGCGACCCGCGCCCGGGATGCACAAGCCCTGTACATCCTTGGCGACTTCTTCGAGGCCTGGATCGGCGACGACGGCATGACACCGTTCCAGCAGTCGATCTGCCAGGCCCTGCGTGAACTCAGCNNCCGCCTGTTCCTGATGCACGGCAACCGCGACTTCCTGATCGGCCAGGCCTTCTGCAAGGCCGCCGGCTGCACCCTGCTCAAGGACCCCAGCGTGGTCGAGATGGGCGGCGAAGCGGTGCTGCTGATGCACGGCGACAGCCTGTGCACCCGCGACGAAGCCTACATGAAGCTGCGCCGCTACCTGCGCAACCCACTGAGCCTGTGGATCCTGCGCCACCTGCCGCTGTCCACCCGGCGCAAGC
>DQAA01000057.1 GCA_003523465.1 Pseudomonas sp. | reverse complement strand
ACGCCGCCGGCGCCGATCACCAGCGCGCGCTTGCCCCTGGCCTGGAAGCCGTTGAGGCAGGCGGCATTGAGAAAGCCCTCGCCATCGACGTTATCGCCCAGCAAACGGCCATCGGCCTGACGGCGGATCACGTTGACCGAACCCAGGGCACCAGCCCGCTCGCTCACTTCATCGAGGCGCCCGGCCAGCACCTGCTTGTACGGCACGGTGACCACCACGCCGCGCAGGTTCTGCCAGCCGCGCAGGGTGGCAAGAAAGGCGTCGAGGGCGTCCTCGCGGATATCGATGGGCAGCATCGCCAGGTTCAGGGCATTGGCCTGGAACCAGCGATTGAAGTTTTCCGGGGATTTGACCTGGGTGATGGGCGATCCAACGATCGCCACCAGTTCGGTGGATCCGTGCAGCATGCTGACCTCCAGATGGGTCGGTGTTGTTGTGCTGCAAGGGTGCTGGGCGGGGACGGCAGGGCCAATGGCGCAGATCGTCATTCAGGTTGTTATTCGCCTCGACGCTGCGATAATCGCTGTCTTTCGTGAAATCAGCGGAGCGCCTGAGCATGGCCCAGCCCGAGATCCATTCCCGCGACCTGATCGTCGGCCTGCAGAAAGGCCTGGCGTTGATGCAGCTGTTCAGCGTCGATCAACCCAGGCTCAGCGTGCCCGAGGCGGCGCGGTTGTCGGGGCTGACGCCGAGTGCGGCGCGGCGTTTCCTGTTGACGCTGGTGCATGAGGCCTTTGTCGAAACCGATGGCCGCCACTACTGGCTGACGCCCAAGGCCCTGCGTATCGGCCAGGCCTATGTGGACTCGGCGCAACTGCCACGGATGCTGCGCCCGGTGGTGGAACAGGTGGCGCGTACCACCCAGGAGCATGTGTCGGTGGGGACGCGGGATGGCGACGAGATCGTGCATATCGTCCGTAGCCGCTACAGCCATATCGCCTCGCTGTCGATCCGGCCGGGGTCGCGGTTGCCGTTGTACTGCACGGCGGGCGGGCGGATCTGGCTGGCGTCGTTGCCGGAGGACGAGCTGGCGGCGTATTTCGGGCGGGTCGTGCTGCGCGGGTTGACGCCGCATACCTGCGTCGATGAAGGGCTGTTGCGCGAGGAGTTGCAGCGGGTTGCGGCCCAAGGCTATGCCGAGGTGGACCAGGAATTCGAGGTGGGGATGCGGGTGCTGGGGGTGCCGTTGGTGGATCGGCATGGGGTGCTGCGCTCGACCTTGACCATTACCACCCATGCTTCGCGGATCAGCCTGGAGGAAATGCGGCGGCGGTATCTGATGCCGTTGTATGAGGCGCAGGCTTTGCTGAAGCCGGTTATGGAGGCCTGAAAGCCTTGTGTTGCCTGGACTGGCCTCATCGCTGGCAAGCCAGCTCCCACAGGATTTGTGATCGACACGGTCCCTGTGGGAGCTGGCTTGTCGGATCGCCGCACCGCAGCGATGAGGCCCGAAAAATCACCCTGAAACCTGAGGAGCACACCACTCCCGCAACAACCCCGCAAACACCTGCGCCGCCTCCGACAGTGGCCGGTCCGTCGGCGTGGTCAGGCCGATCGGCGCCCTGAGCAGGGTACTGCTGAACGGCAGCGCCTTGACGATCCCCAGGCGCAAATCCAGGTCCACCACCCCACGCTGGACGAACCACACCCCGTCGTAATCCTGCACATACACCCGGGAGAAGGTCTCGCTCAGCGACTCCTGGATCGCGAAACCCTCCCCCGCACCACTGGACAACAGGAAGTTGTCGACGCTGATCCGCACCAGCGTGCCCTGGGGCGAGACCAGCAGCACATAGGGCCGCAAGTCCTCCAGCACCAGGCGCTCCCGCGTCGCCAGCGGATGCCCGCTGCGGACCACCAGCAGCAGGTCTTCCTCGTACAGCGCTTCGAACATCACCCCGAGCATGTCGCGGCCGATCAGGCGGCCGACGATCAGGTCCAGTTCGTGGGTCCGCAGCTTGCCGACGAGAAAGTCATACACCCCCGCCAGCACCTGCACCTGGATCTGCGGAAAACGTTGGCGCATCTGTGCGATCACCGGCGCGAGCATGTAGCCCGCCGCCGTCGGCAAGGCGCCGACGCGCAACACCTGGGGCGCCTGGGGGCGTACCTGGCCCTCGTCCAGCGCCATGCGAAAACTCGCCATGGCCTGCGCCGCATGCTTGTGGAAGGCCTCGCCGGCCTGGGTCAACTGCACGCCCTTGCGCCCGCGCACCAACAGTTGCGAGCCCAGTTCCTGCTCCAGCTCCTTGATGCTCTTGGACACCGCCGAGAGGGTGATATGCAGCAGGCGAGAAGCCGTGGCGAGGCTGCCGGAGCTGACCACGGCGAGGAAGACGCGGAAGTGACGCAGGTTGATGGAGGAGAGATTCACCAGTGACCGCCCTTGAGTTAATCAACCTGCAAGTTAACCAGGGCGCGATTTTATATCAATTTAATCAACCGCCAACTTCATCTAGCATCCATCCCATCGTTCACAAGGACCCATCGCCATGACTCAAGCCCGCCCACGCCTGGGTGTTTCCAGCGCCTCGCTGCCCAGCCTCGCTCCCGAGGCACTGGTGGACGAACTCGCTCGCCTGGGTTACCAGGGCGTCGAATGGCGGGTCGCCG
>DQAA01000243.1 GCA_003523465.1 Pseudomonas sp. | reverse complement strand
GGGCCTGGAACGCCACAGCAACAGCGCGACGGGGGAGGCTTTCGAGGTCATGACCGTGCAGGCCGGCAGCAGCGTCGTCCGGGTCCTGCATTGGCAGGCAGGGCGCCCTGCCGAGGTGCCGCAGGATCAACTGCGCTACGCCCTTGGCGATCACCTGGGCTCCAGCAGCCTGGAGCTGGACGGTGACGCGGCGCTGATCAGCCATGAAGTCTTCCACCCCTTCGGCAGCACCGCCTGGTGGGCCGCGCGCAATGAAATCGAAGCGGGCTAAAAGACCCTGCGCTACTCCGGCAAGGAGCGCGATGCCACCGGCCTGTATTACTACGGCGCGCGCTACTACAGGGCGGACTGGCAGCGCTGGCTGAATCCTGATCCGGCGGGAGCGGTGGATGGGCTGAACCTGTATTGCATGGTGGCGAACGGGCCGGTCAATCGACGGGACCCTGACGGGAGGCAGGGGTTCGATGTGATGGATGATGCGGAAATGACCATGGTCAATTCAGGCATCACCATTCTCTTTTCGGGGCTGGAGAACTTTCCGCAGGACATCCGGGACAACATCCATGAGTCAGCGAAACTGGCACGTAAATGGGTGAAGAAGACCGGGTCGGCAGCGTCGGGTGGCAAGCACCCGGAGCGCTTGGAAAAGATCATGACGGCGGCTTTCGGTAGCGATAACGTCCGCGCCAGACCGACGTTCAATCGTTTGAAGACCGATCTGTCGACCGAGTTGCAACGGGGCTCGGCATATCTGAAAGACCTTCTCGCCAACGGTGGAAGCAAGCTGTCACTGGTCAAATTCAATGAGCCGTACGTGGACGGCGTGACAGCGAACTCCGTTGTCCACGGCGCTCGCATTGCCCTTTCAGACGATGCGGCCAGCGGCGATGTGATGGACCTGGCGGCGACCCTGCTCCATGAAAGCCTTCATGCCATATGGCTGCAGCCCGGCGTGCCCAGTACGGAGCAGAACATCAACGACTACTGGTATGCAGTGCCGAAGCGTGGGGCAAGAACCGGAGAGCAAATCAAGGCGCTCATCTACCAACGGTTTGCCGCCATGGTATCCACGGGGCCGAATGAAGATCAGATGAGCGCGCTCGACAAACACTGGTACACCCGGCTGATCAACAAGGAGACCGACAGGCGTAGGCTGCCGAGAGCGAATGGCGAGGCCCAGCGCCTCAGTTACTTCCGACACTACCCTTTCATTCGCAGGGCGGTGGGGATGCGCAACGCCGATACCTTGACCGGAATCGCCATGGCGTTTCATCGCTTTGACCGGATGTAAGGACCCCGCCAGTCGCGTACGGGCGACTGGCGGGGGCTGGAGGCTGCCTTACTGCGCAATGGTCTTGATCGAAACCCCGCGCTCGATCGGGGTCGAGCGTCCGTAGATATCCTCGAAGCGCTCGATATCGTCCTCGCCCAGGTAACTGCCGGACTGCACCTCGATGATTTCCAGCGGGATCTTGCCGGGGTTGCGCAGGCGGTGGATCGAGGCGATAGGGATGTAGGTGGACTGGTTCTCGGTGAGCAGGAAGACGTTCTCGTCGCAGGTCACTTCGGCGGTGCCGGAGACCACGATCCAGTGCTCGGCGCGGTGGTGGTGCATCTGTAGCGAGAGGCTGGCGCCGGGCTTGACCGTGATGTGCTTGACCTGGAAGCGCCCGCCCATGTCCACCGAGTCGTAGGAGCCCCACGGTCGGTACACCTCGCAGTGGGTCTGGGTTTCGCTGCGGCCCTGGGCGTCGAGGGTGTTGACCAGTTGCTTGACCCCCTGAACCTTGTCCTTGTGGGCGATCATCATGGCGTCCTTGGTTTCGACCACGACGATGTTCTCCAGGCCGATCACCGAGACCAGCTTGCCGTTGCCGTGGATCATGCAGTTGTGGCTGTCCTGCACCACCACGTCGCCCTTGGTGACGTTGCCGTTGTCGTCCTTGGGATGCACATCCCACAGCGACGACCAGCAGCCGACGTCGCTCCAGCCGGCACTCAGCGGGACCACGCAGGCGCGCTGGGTCTTTTCCATCACGGCGTAGTCGATGGAGTTGTCCGGGCAGCAGGCGAAGGTGGCTTCGTCGATACTCAGGCTGTCGCCGTCTTCCTGGCTGCGCTCCAGGGTCAGCAGGCAGGTGTCGTAGATGTCCGGCTCGTGCTTTTTCAGCTCTTCGAGGAAGCGGCTGGCGCGGAACAGGAACATGCCGCTGTTCCAGAAATAACCGCCGGCCTGGACGAACTCGCGGGCGCGTTTTTCATCGGGTTTCTCGACGAACTGGGCGACACGGCTGACGCCTTCGGGGAGCAGCGCATCCTGGCTGGAGCGGATATAGCCGTAGCCGGTTTCCGGCTTGGTCGCGGGGATGCCGAACAGCACCATCTCGCCGCGCTCGGCAGCCACGGTGGCCAGGGCCAGGGCGCGTTGCAGGGCTTTCTGGTCGTCGATCACATGGTCGGCGGGAAGCACCAGCATCAGCTCGTCGCGGCCTTCGTTGACCAGCTTCATCGCACTCAGGGCCACCGCCGGCGCGGTGTTGCGGCCGAAGGGTTCCATGAGGATGGCCTGGGTCTCCAGGTTCAGGTTGGTGAGCTGTTCGTTGACGATGAAACGGTGGTCCTTGTTGCACACCACGATGGGCGCGTCCATGCCGTCGAAGACCAGGCGCGAGAGGGTTTGCTGGAACAGCGTGTCGTCACCGGTAAGGGCGAGGAACTGCTTGGGGAACTGCTTGCGCGACAGGGGCCACAGACGCGAACCGTTACCGCCGGACAGGATGACTGGAATCATGGTTTTGCTCTCCGAAATATAAAAGTTGGGCAGTGGATTAGCGGGTCGCTACCGGGCGCTTGACCCAGACCGGGGACAGATTGCTGCCGGAGCCGGTGACGTAGAGCACGGCGGCTTCACCGCGCTCCAGGGCGACCGGTTTCAGGTCGCTGACTTTCTTGTCGCCTTCGTACAGCGCCAGGCTGACCTTGACCGGGTTGATCTCGCGCTCGCCGCGGCCGGCGGCGGCCACCGGCTTGACCACTTCGGTCTTGCCGTCGGCGGTCTTCAGGGTCAGGGCCTGGTCGCTGAGGTTCTGCACCCGCACCAGGGATTTCTGCTTGTTGCGGAACGGCGGTTCTTCCACCAGCTGTGGCTTGCCGTTGGCGTGGTTGACCAGGGTGTAGTAGCGGTCGGCGGAGAGCTGCACCGGCAGGGTCGCGCTGCCGACCTTGGCGCTGTAGTCGCCTTGCGGCATGAAGCTGAAATCGCTGCTGGCCTGGGCCCCGACCTGGTTGATCGAGGTGTTGCCGACGCTGGCGGCCACCGGCTGGCTGGAGGCGTTGTACAAACGCACGAAGGTCGAGCCTTTTGGCGCGCTCGGGCCGTACAGGGCGGCGTCACCGCCGGCCCAGGCTTGCA
>DQAA01000209.1 GCA_003523465.1 Pseudomonas sp. | reverse complement strand
TCAACAGCAGCAGGCTGAGCAGGTCGGCGGCGACGCAGGCGATGGCCTGCTGGCTGTGCAGGTGCTGGATGGCCGGACGCAGATCGTGCACGCCGCCGTGGGTATTCGGGTAGTGCAGCAGGGCGCCGAACACCTCGTGCTTGTCGAGGTTGTCCAGCGAATCCACCACCAGCTCGAAGCCGAAGCCTTCGGCGCGGGTCTGCAGCACCGAGAGGGTCTGCGGGTGGCAGTGCTCGTCAGCGAAGAAGCGGTTGCTGCGGGATTTGGCGACCCGCTTGGCCAGGGCCATGGCTTCGCCGGCGGCGGTGGCTTCGTCCAGCAGGGAGGCATTGGCCAGGTCGAGGCCGGTCAGGTCGATGACCATCTGCTGGTAGTTCAGCAGCGCTTCCAGGCGGCCCTGGGCGATTTCCGGCTGGTAAGGCGTGTAGGCGGTGTACCAACCAGGATTTTCCAGAACATTGCGCAGGATGACCGTCGGCGTGCGGGTCCCGTGGTAGCCCATGCCGATCAAGCTGGTCCAGCGCTGGTTCTGCTCGGCGTAACCGCGCAGGCGCTCGAGCGCGGCCTGTTCATCCAGGGCCGGCGGCAGGGCAAGGGGGCGATTGAAGCGGATGCCGGGGGGTACGGTCTGTTCGATCAGCTCGGTACGGCTGGCGACGCCAAGGACATCGAGCATGGCTTGCTGCTCGGCGGCATCGGGGCCGAGGTGGCGGCGCAGGAAAGCGTCGGGATCGTGCAGTTGGCTCAGGGACGGCAACAAGGACATGGCAGCTCTCTCTTCCTAGACCAAGCCCCGATGGGTGTCGGGGCCATTAGAGTCTAGGAAGGGATTGCCGATCGTGCGGAAAAAACTGCGGGATGACTCAGTTGCCGTTCTCGATGAACGCGGCGTATTGCTCGGCGGTCATGAGCTTGTCCAGCTGGGACTTGTCGGAAGGCTGCAGCTTGTAGAACCAGGACTCGTAGACCTCGGTGTTGACCAGCTCAGGGCTGTCCCGGACTTCATCGTTGACGGCAACGACTTCGCCGCTGATCGGCGAGTAGATGTCCGAAGCGGCCTTCACCGACTCGAAANNGACCACACCGGCGGCATCGCCCTGGCCGAATTGCGAGCCGATCTCGGGCAGCTCGATGAAGACCACGTCACCCAGGGCCTCCTGGGCGTGATCGCTGATACCGACAGTCACAGTGCCATCGGCTTCCAGGCGCGCCCACTCGTGGCTTTCGGCGTAACGCAGGTCGGCAGGGATTTGGCTCATATTGTTGTTCCTCAACAGGGTCAGCGGTCGGCCCGCCGGAATTAATTGTCAGATCAGGATTCGGCCATGGCGAACGAAGGTCGGTTTGACCACCCGCACCGGATACCACTTGCCGCGGATTTCCACCTCGGCCCGGTCGGCGGTCGCCATCGGAAGGCGTGCCAGAGCGATTGCCTTGCTCAGCGTAGGCGAGAAACTACCACTGGTGATCTCTCCTTCGCCAATTTCCGCTACACGAACCACCTGATGGGCGCGTAAAACACCACGCTCCTCCAGCACCAGGCCGACCAGTTTCAGGGAGATACCGCGGTCTTTCTCGGCTTGCAGCGCCTTGCGCCCGATGAAGTCACGCTCGTCGGGTTCCCAGGCGATGCTCCAGGCCAGGTTCGAGGTCAGCGGTGAATGGGTTTCGTCCATGTCGTTGCCGTACAGGTTCATGCCGGCTTCCAGACGCAGGGTGTCGCGAGCGCCCAGGCCGCTCGGGGCGATACCGGCGCCGACCAGGTCGTTGAAGAAGGCCGGGGCCTGCAGGGCAGGAAGGATGATTTCCAGGCCGTCTTCGCCGGTGTAGCCGGTGCGGGCGATGAACCAGTCGTTTTCGAAGCGGCCTTCGAATGGCTTGAGTTCACGGATCAGCGCTGCACGGGAGGCGCTGAGCAGCTCGGCGACCTTCTCCCGCGCCTGCGGACCCTGGATGGCCAGGATCGCCAGTTCGGGGCGTTCGCGAAATTGCACTTCGAAGCCGCTGCGGCGGCCTTCGAGCCAGGCCAGGTCCTTGTCGCGGGTGGCGGCGTTGACCACCAGGCGATAACCGTCATCGAGGCGATAGACGATCAGGTCGTCGATCACCCCGCCCTGGTCATTGAGCAGAGGGCTGTAGAGGGCTTTGCCGGGCGCGTCGAGGCGAGCGACGTCGTTGGCCAGCAGGTGCCGCAACCAGGCGCTGGCATCGATGCCGGCGATATCGATCACGGTCATGTGCGATACGTCGAAAACACCGCAATCGCGGCGCACCTGATGGTGCTCCTCGACTTGCGAGCCGTAATGCAGGGGCATATCCCAACCGCCAAAATCGACCATCTTGGCGCCCAGCGCCAAGTGCAGGTCATACAGAGGCGTACGCTGTCCCATGGGTTTCTCCTTCCGGGCGTGGCGAAGCTACGGCTGAGGGCAGCGTTCCGGCTACCCGGTCGTGGACCGGCCGCAGCGAATGCCGCGCATTGTATCCGCAAGGAGGCCGGGTGGCATCCGTCAGTGACTCTGACCCGGATGACGCGCAGAACGCCGTATCAACCCGATGACCGGCAGCAGGCCGACCAGCACCAGGGTCAGGGCCGGCAGCGAAGCCCGCGCCCATTCGCCCTCGCTGGTCATCTCGAACACCCGCACTGCCAGCGTGTCCCAGCCGAACGGGCGCATCAGCAGGGTGGCTGGCATCTCCTTGAGCACGTCGACGAAGACCAGCAACGCCGCGCTCAAGGCGCCCGGCACCAGCAGCGGGAGATACGCCTTGAAAAACAATCCCGGCCCACTGACACCCATGCTGCGTGCTGCTTCCGGCAGCGACGGGCGAATCCGCCCGAGACTGTTTTCCAGCGGCCCGTAGGCCACCGCGATAAAGCGCACCAGGTAAGCCAGCAGCAAGGCCGACAGGCTGCCCAGCAGCAAGGGTTTGCCAGCCCCGCCCAGCCAGCCGGACAGCGGGATCACCAATTCACGGTCGAGGTAACTGAACGCCAGCATGATCGCCACCGCCAGCACCGAGCCTGGCAACGCATAGCCAAGATTGGCCAGGCTGACCCCGGCGCGGATGGCCGGGGCCGAAGACTGGCGCCGGGCGAAGGCCAGGGCCAGGGCCACAGCGACGGTGATCAGCGCCGCAGC
>DQAA01000198.1 GCA_003523465.1 Pseudomonas sp. | reverse complement strand
GGCTTGCCAGCGATGAGGCCGGGTCTGACAACATCTTTGTCCCGTCGGCTGCCAAGCCACACAGATACCGAGTCAACCCGGAATCTTGTGGTCGGCCGCCTTGACGCCATCCACCACCGCCACCCACTCTAGCCTCCTTGCCAAGGAGCCCACCATGGACCTGTCCACCCTCGCACTGTTCATCCCCGCCTGTTTCGCCCTCAACATGGCCCCCGGCCCGAACAATCTGCTGTCCCTCAACAACGCCAGTCGCTATGGCCTGCGCACCGCCTGCGTTGCCGGTATCGGCCGGCTGTTCGCCTTTGCCGGGATGATCCTGCTCGCCGCCCTCGGTCTCGCCGTGGTCCTGCACACCAGCGAATACCTGTTCCTGGCGATCAAGGTGCTTGGCGCGTTCTACCTCTTCTATATCGCCTGGCAACTCTGGCGCGCGCCGGTCGGGCAGGGCGGCGTGGTGGGTGAACGCAAGGGTGGGGTGTTCAAGCTGGCGCGGCAGGAATTCCTCGTCGCGGCTGGCAATCCAAAGGCCATTCTGATCTTCACCGCCTTCCTGCCGCAGTTCGTTTCGATGGACAGTGCCGTCCCGGTGAGCGAGCAATTTCTCTGGCTTGGCGTGATGTTCCTGCTGCTGGAATGGTTCGCCATCGCCATCTACGCCTGGCTCGGCGCGTACCTGCAACGCTGGTTCAACCAGCCGGGGCCGCGGCGGTTGTTCAATCGGGTGAGTGCGGGGTTGTTGAGTTGTGCGGGGCTGGGGCTGTTGGCGGCCCGGCGAGGGTGAAGAAAAGCACGGGCCATCGTTCGACAGATGGCCCGTGCTTCATCCGGCAGTCGTGAGCAACCCGGCAAACCGCTGCGCCGACCATTCCTTCCGATCCGAAACCTGCCCGTCCCCCAGTTCCACCAAGCGCAGCACGCCATCCTTCCTGAGCACCACGTCCACCGAGAAGAACGGGCTATCGATCACCCTGGCACATTCGCTGACCAGGCCCGGCACCTGTTCACCTTCCGCACCCGAGGCTTGCCCCCGGACCACGAAATAGCGCCGCTCGCTTTCCTCAAGGTAGTCCTCACGCCGCCGCACACAGATCCCGCCCTCGACCTGCCCGCGATACTGGCGCATCCGCTCGATCAGCGGGGCGATCTGCTCCGGGCTGTCCACCAGGCTGCCGCCGCCGGTATTGAGCGACTTCACATGGTCCNNTTGGTCCTTGATGAAGTAGCCGGGCCAGTCCAGACCCGCAAGCCCCTGGGCAAAGTCTGCATCCGCAGCGAAAAAACGCGTCTCGCTGGTATGGCTGGCGAGCGCCGGATACCACTCCGGCAGGTGATGACAATGCCGGTACTGCTCGGGACTGGTCACCGCCACCGCGCCTTGCGCGTGGATGCCCGCGACCAACTGGCCGTAGGCCTCGGGCGTCAGCATCCAGCCGCGATAGAGCACCGGTTCATCGCGCGCGAGTNNAGGCGCGGAAAGTCCCGGCCTCGAAGTCTTCGAAGGAAAACAGCGACACCGACAACCCAGCCGCAATAACGGCGGTGCATTCCTCGGCGTATTGCTCGTCCGGCCGCTTTTTATCGAACGGATCACTTGGATAAAGAAGGCGCACGCTGCAGTACTCCGCTTGCCCAATCAGAAATTCGGCTTGTACTCGAAACTCTCCGAGGCCTGCGAATCATGAAACGGCACGATCGCAGTCTTCTTGTTGAGCATCCCGTTGACCACCGAGCCGGGGAACATCTGGATCGTGTTGTTGAAGCGCTCCACCTCGCCATTGAAGATCACCACCGCGGCGCCGACGTTTTCCTGCTGTTCGGTGATCTCGCGCATCAGGTTGTTGACGATGTTCGCGGCCTGGAGGTCGGGGTAGGCCTCGAAGGCGATTCGCAGGTCGCCGAGCAGTTCGCGGGTGGCGCTGTGGGAGCGGCTCAGGGCGCGGCCGTTGGCCTGGTCGGGCAGGCCCTGGATGGCGCTGCGCAGGCGGGTGATGTCGGTGAGGATCTTCTGCTCGTATTCCTTGTAGCTGCCGACCTGCTCCTGCAGGGCGTCGAGCACGCGGGTTTTCTGCCGTTCGTAGGTGAGCACGTCGGACCAGGCGCGCTGGGCACGGTTGGCGCCGCCGATGATCGAGTTGTAGAGGGAAATCACTACGACGGCGATGACCGCGGCGATGACCAGCAGGGTGATCAGGGTGGAACTCATGGCTCAGTATTCCTCGAGGCGGTTGGACGCCGTGGGCAGGTTGAAGTTGTCGTCGTGCTGTTCGGCCAGGGTGTGGACCAGATCCAGGGCGTTGCCCAGCAGGTGCAGGCGTACGCCCTGGTCGATCAGCTCGAAGAACTGGTCTGGCTGGGTGAGATCGCAGGGCAGGTTGAAATCGAGCAGGTTGCTGTCATCGAAACTCATGCACAGCTGGCCGTGCCGGGAGAACTCCAGGTTCAGCTTGCGCAGTTGCTTGTGCATGGCCAGCAGGTGCAGCACGGTGACCGGCTTGGCGAATTTCGCGCAGGCCATGCGGGTGTGTCCGGTCAGGGTGAAGGCCTTGTTGAAGTCGCTGGAGGCGGTGTCGATGCGGTGCTCGAAGTCCAGTGAGGCGCTGCCCGGATTGCGTACGGCGATGCCTTCTATCCAGGGGAAGGCGACCACCAGGCTGTAGCGGTCGAAATGATCGTAGACCGTCTTGGTGACCAGCCGCGTCCCGCCCTTGCCGTTGGATTCGGTGGTGACGACCACGCGCTTGTTGACGTAGTGCAGTTGGTAATGAGCGTAGGGCAGGGTGTACAGCTTGCCGGGGTGTTCGCCCTGGATGGCCTGGGTGATGGCGCGGCTGTAGTTGCCCCGGTTGTAGTCGCTGAAATCGCTGGACAGCTCGTACAGGAGGGACTCGCCAGGGGCGTTGATGTCGCTCAGGCCGTGGGTGAGCCACGAGGAGTAGCGGGCAATGTCCCGGGACAGCTTGGGCAATCGGTTGGAGCGCGAGTAGATCAGGCCGGCGCTGGCTGCCAGGAAAACCAGGGAAATCACCCCGGCCAGGAGCAGCACCCCGTCGTAGCCCATCCCGGTCAGATCTTCCAGCGCGACCTTGGACTTGAGTGAGCCCCATTGGGCAAAGGCGACGGTCGCTGCCAGGGCCACGGCGCCGAAAATGCCGAGGATTTTCGGGGTGCGGTTGTCGAAATGCAGCGGTTCGCCGAAGTCGCGCACCTTCTGCACTGCCGCGAGCAGATTCCGCTTGCGGCTGGAGGGGCCGATGCTGCCTGCGACATCGTCGATCAGCTGGCGCAGCCGCGCATTGTGTGTCGCTTTCCCCATGAGGTCCCTCTTCATCCTTGGAATCGCGGATCATGGCGTTTGGCCTGATCCGGCCCGGCATCATAAACGATTGCCCCGTCGATCCGATAACGGCGAAAAACCGCACGGCTTATCGGGAAAAGATCTGACCGAAACCGGGCGCTTGGCCTACGCTTGAGAACTGCACTGCAAGCACGGAGCTGCAGTCCTTCAACTGCCCGGGAGACATGGAAATGCTATCTACGCTGGAACTGCGCGATATCATCGAGAAGAGTTTCTTGCCGGTTCGCTGCCGCTGCACCCAGGCGGCGGATCATTCCCTCACCGTGCAGTTGTTCAATCGCGGCTCGCCCCACCACGATCTGCAGGTCACCGGGATTCGTGCCGAGCAACTGGACAGCAGCCGGGCGATCGCCAGCCTGGTCAGCAAGCTGCGTTGCGAGTTGCTGGACAAACAGCCTTTGCGGGATGCCAGCTAGATCATTGGTTGTTCTTGAGCGTCTCATCGCCGGCGATCCGATTGCCGGCGATGAGCCCATCAGCAACGACACAAAACCTCAATCCCGATAGAACGTCTGCACCAGGTGATACCCGAACTTGCTCTTGATCGGGCCATGCACCGTGCGCAGCGGTTTCTTGAAGATCACCTGGTCGATCGCCCCGATCATCTGCCCCGGCCGCACCTCGCCCAGATCGCCGCCGCGCTTGCCCGACGGGCAGGTGGAGTATTTCTTCGCCAGCACGTCGAAGGCTTCGCCCTTGGCGATGCGCTGCTTGAGCTGCTCGGCCTCTTCGGCGGTCTTGACCAGGATGTGACGGGCCTGTGCTTTCATGATGCGGGTGCCTCGGGGTTGCGGGTAAAAGCCGGCGATTATGCCTGATCGCGCAGCTCGATGCGGTCGCGAAAATGCTCCAGCGCCTGCGGATTGGCCAGGGCGTCGGTGTTTTTCACCGGCAAGCCATGCACCACGTTCCTCACCGCCAGCTCGACGATCTTGCCGCTGATGGTCCGCGGGATATCCTCGACCTCGACGATCACCGCCGGGACGTGCCTGGCGCTGGTGTTGTCGCGGATGACCTTGCGGATTCGCGCCTGCAACGCCTCGTCGAGCTTCACTCCCTCCGCCAGGCGAACGAACAGCACCACGCGCACGTCATGCTGCCATTGCTGGCCGATGGCGATGCTGTCCAGCACCTGCTCGACCTTTCCCACCTGGCGATAGATTTCCGCCGTGCCGATCCGCACGCCACCGGGGTTGAGCACGGCATCCGAACGACCATGGATCGCCAGGGCGCCGTTGCTGAACGCCTCGGCGTAATCGCCCTGGCACCAGACGCCGGGAAACTGGCTGAAATAGGCAGCCTTGAAGCGCTCGCCGTCCGGGTCATGCCAGAAACCCAAGGGGATCGCCGGGAAATGCCGGGTGCAGACCAGTTCGCCTTTCTCGTCCAGCACCGGCTGGCCCTGGTCGTTCCACACCTCGACGGCCATGCCCAGGCCCTTGCACTGCATCACGCCACGGCGCACCGGCAGGGTCGGGTTGCCGAGGACGAAGCAGGAGACGATATCGGTACCGCCGGACATCGACACCAGGCACACATCGCTTTTCATCTCGCGATAGACATAGTCGTAGCTGTGGGGCGACAGCGGCGAGCCGGTGGACAGCAGCAGGCGCAGGCGCTCCAGGCGGTGGCTGTGGCGCGGCTGCAGGCCGGCCTGTTCCAGTGCCGCAAGGTACTTGGCACTGGTGCCGAACACGCTGATGCCCTCGGCGTCGATCAGGTCCAGCAGACGCTCGGGGCCTGGGTGGAAGGGCGAGCCGTCGTACAGCACCAGGGTCGCCCCCAGGGCCAGGCCGCTGACCAGCCAGTTCCACATCATCCAGCCGCAGGTGGTGTAGTAGAACAGGCAGTCGCTGGCGCCGAGGTCGTTGTGCAGGCCGTGTTCCTTGAGGTGTTGCACCAGCACGCCGCCGGCGCTGTGGACGATGCACTTGGGTACGCCGGTGGTGCCGCTGGAATAGAGGATGTACAGCGGATGGTCGAACGGCAGGGCGACGAATTCGGGCTCGCCGCCACGCTGGTAGAAGTCGTCCCACAGATGGGTCTTGGCGGTGGTGCGCAGGGCGTCGAGGGAGATGTCGGGGTGGGTGTAGGGCACCACGAGAAGCTGTTCGAGGCCGGGCAGGGCGGCCAGTACCTCATTGAGCTTGTCCACCTGGGACAGGGATTTGCCGGCGTACTGGTAGCCGGCGCAGACCAGCAGCAGCTTGGGTTCGATCTGGCCGAAACGTTCGACGATGCCCTGGGTGCCGAACTCCGGCGAGGAACTGGACCAGATCGCACCGAGGCTGGTGGCGGCGAGCATGGCGACCACGGTCTGCCAGGTGTTGGGCATGCACGCCGCGACCCGATCGCCGACGCCGATACCGGCGGCCTTGAAGGCGCGCTGCAGTCCGGCCACCTC
>DQAA01000201.1 GCA_003523465.1 Pseudomonas sp. | reverse complement strand
TCGGCCTGGCGCCGCCGCTGGCGCCGGATTACGCGGCTGACGAAGTGGGCCAGCTGGCCGTGGCCTTCGATGCAACCCTCGGGCGGCTGCGGGACGCGCTGACCCGTGAACGCCTCTTCACCAGCGACGTCAGCCATGAACTGCGCACCCCGTTGATGGTGCTCGCCAGCTCCTGCGAGCTGCTGATGGAATACCCCGGCATCGAAGGTCGCGCCCGTGCCCAGGTGGAACGCATCGCCCGTGCTACCGAAGAGATGCAGGAACTGGTCAAGACCTTCCTGATGCTCGCCCGGGCCCAGCGCGACGAAGGGGCAGTGGCCTCGCGCACCACCCTCAAGGAAGTGGGCGACGAACTGCTGGGCGTGTGGCGCGACACCATCGAACAGAAGGGCCTCAAGCTGACCTATGTGGTCAACGAACTGTCGCCGACGCTGTACAACGCCACCTTCCTGCACTCGGTCATGGGCAACCTGCTGCGCAATGCGGCCCACTACACCGACGAAGGTTTCATCCGCCTGACCCTGGAGGCCGACGGCTTTACCGTCGAGGACAGTGGCGTGGGGATTCCCGAAGAGCAGCGCGAGGCAATGTTCCAGCCATTCGTGCGCGGCGGCGAGAAGCGCGGCGAGGGACTGGGGCTCGGTCTGTCGCTGGTACAGCGGATCTGCGATGACCAGGGCTGGGTGGTCAACCTCACCGAAACCCTTCCCCATGGCTGCCGGTTCCACGTCAGCCTGGGCGACAAAGGCGTGGCGCCTGATGCCTGAGGCGCCAGATGGATCCGTAATACTTTGTAAAACCTCTGGTTTTATCTGACGTTTTTTTCACAACGACATGACCTGACGGCAACGTCGCCACCCGTAACGTGGCGCTCATTGCCGTCAGGAGATGTTTTATGTCCAGTCAGATCAAACTCGAATTTTCCGACAAGTACGACCGTCAGCACGCCCAGGAGTACTACGAAAAACACCAGGCCAGCCTGGCCCGGCGCTTGTCCCACCAACGCGACGAGCAACTGGCCCGGCGTGCCTTGACCCTGGCGGGGGATCCCGGCCTGGTCCTGGACCTTCCCTGTGGCGCCGGCCGTTTCTGGCCGCTGCTGGCGGAAAAGCCCAACCGCGTGATCATCGGCGCCGACAACTCCGCAGCCATGCTGGAGACGGCGTGCAAGTCGCAGCCGGCGGATATCGTGAAACGGGTACGTCCCTTGCAGACTTCTGCGTTCGACATCGACTTGCCTGATAACGCCGTCGACAGCATTTTCTGCATGCGCCTTTTCCACCATATCGGTGAAGCGCCTCACAGGATGAAAATCCTCAAGGAATTTCAACGGGTTAGCCGTGATAGCGTGATTCTTTCACTGTGGGTTGATGGCAACTTGAAGGCGTGGCGCCGGAAAAAACTCGAAGCACAACGAGTGGCACGGGGCGAGAACGCGGGTTACCAGAATCGCTTTGTGTTACCAGCGGCCACGGTCGAAGAAGAATTCAAGGCGGCGGGTTTCCGGATCCAGGAACGAATGGACTTTCTGCCGCTCTACGCCATGTGGCGAGTTTATGTATTGCGAAAGGGTTGAACAGTTATGGATGTAACAGACGCGGGCCGGCTCTCCGGCCCTGACCGATTCAAGTATTTCTGGCAGCAGCAGGGCGAATGGGTGGAAGAACCCAACCAGCGTCGCGGTGGCGAAAGCGGCGTACAGCGCCTGCACGACGACAGTGGTCACCTGCTCTATGCCAAGCGCCAGGTCGGGCATATCTACCGCAGTCTGTTGCACCCTTTCGGGCGTCCCACCGTGTTGCGCGAATATGCAGCGCTGACCGGTTGCGAACAGTTGGGCGTTCGGGTTCCGAACATCGTCTATTGCGGCGTCGAGCGTGACGCCGACCGCCAGTGGCGAGCGCTGCTGGTCAGCGAGGCGCTGGATGGTTTCGAGGAAATCGACGTCTGGTACGCCAAGGGTGGTCGCGAGCAGTACGGCGAAGCCCTGCACGACCGCATCCTCGAAGACCTGGCGCGCAACCTGGCGCGCATGCACCTGGGCCGGTGGCAGCATGGCTGCCTCTATTCCAAGCATGTGTTCGTCAAGGTAATGGGCGAGGGCGACGAG
The DNA here is from genome assembly GCA_003523465.1 of Pseudomonas sp. Classification (GTDB taxonomy): domain Bacteria; phylum Pseudomonadota; class Gammaproteobacteria; order Pseudomonadales; family Pseudomonadaceae; genus Aquipseudomonas. Next base: position 6,742 of record DQAA01000201.1, on the reverse strand, counting down.
GCGCGTGCCGAAGTGGCGCTGCTGGACCTGGAGAAATGCCGGCAGCGGATCAGCAAGCACCGCGCTGCTGCCCATGACCTGCGCCAATTGCGCCGCCATTCGTCGTTCAGCGACGCCGACTGGAACAAACTGCTCTACTTTTACCGCATGGCGTTTGGCAGCGCTGTCAAAGGTTTAGAGTAATGAAACTAGAAATAGCTCGAAGTTTGTTTCTTGTGGCCGCCCTGGCGACCGCGACCGTTGCGGTTGCGGCCTGGGAGGAGCCACGTCCGGGTGTGATCAGTGCGCCAGCGCACTGCCCACTGCCGCGGACGGTGAAACCGCAGGTCCAGGTGCAGCCCGACCATGACCTGCTGCTGTTTCTGTTTGGCATGAGCCAAGGGCTTCGCGCCCAGGGCTGAAGGGCTGCTTCAACCAGGAGGGCCTCATCGCCGGCGATGAGGCCCTCGTTGTTTACACAGTCTGTTCGACCCTGCGCGGTTCATCCTTCTTCGCCAGCAAGGTGTAGACGCAAGGCAGCACGAACAGGGTAAACAGCGTCCCGACCGACATCCCCGTGGCGATCACCGTCCCGATATCGAACCGGCTCACCGCGCCCGCCCCCGTGGCGATGATCAGCGGCACCATGCCGAACACCATTGCCGCCGTGGTCATCAGTACCGGCCGCAGGCGAATCGCCGCCGCTTCCTCGATCGCTTCGCGCACCGACAGGCCCTTTTGCTCGCGCAACTGGTTGGCGAATTCGACGATCAAAATCCCGTGCTTGCTGATCAGCCCGATCAACGTCACCAGCCCCACCTGGGTGTAGATATTCAGGCTCGACAGCCCCAGGAACAGCGGAATCAGCGCCCCGCAGATCGACATCGGCACTGTCACCAGGATCACCAGCGGATCACGGAAACTCTCGAACTGCGCCGCCAGCACCAGGAAGATGATTGCCAACGCCAGGCCAAAGGTGACCCACAGCGCGCTGCCTTCCTGCACGTACTGCCGCGCCGCGCTGGCATAGTCGAAGGCGAAGCCGCTCGGCGCCTCTTCCTGGGCGATGCTGCGCACTTCCTCCAGCGCCTCGCCCATGCTGACGATCGGGAAGCCGGAGATGATCGCCGAGTTGAGCTGCTGGAACTGGTTGAGCTGGCGCGGGCGGGCGCGGTCGCTGACGGTGATCAGGGTCGACAGCGGCAGCATCTGCCCGTCCTGGTTTTTCACGTAATAGTTGTTCAGCCAGTCCGGGTTGTCGCGGTAGGCCCGCTCGACCTGGGCGATGACCTTGTAGCTGCGCCCGTCGATGGTGAAGCGGTTGATCTCGGCCTCGCCCAGCAGGGTCGCCAGGGTGCTGCCGAGCACGTCCATCGACACCCCCATCTGCGCTGCCTTGGCCCGGTCGATATCCACCACCACTTCCGGTTTGTCGAAGGCCAGGTCGATATCGAGGAAGGCGAACTTGCCGGACTTCTCGGCGCGCTCCTTGACCCGCTGGGCCACGTCCAGCAGAGACTCGTAGTCATTCGGCGTGTTGATCACGAAGGCGAACGGCAGGCCCTCGCCGGTGCCGGGCAACGCAGGCAGGTTGAAGCCGAAGATCTGCAGCCCGGCGATGCCGTCGAGCCTGGCCTGGACCTTCGGCAGCAGCTCCATTTGCGTGCGTTCGCGGTCGCCCCAGGGCTTGAGCAGGAAGCCGCCGATCCCCGATTGCACGCCATTGAAGCCGTTGATCTGGAACGACGAGTAGTACTCCGGGAACTCCTTGAAGATCTTCGTGAATTCGTCGGTGTAGGTATTCAGGTAATCCAGGTTGGCCGGCTGCGGCGCGGTGGCCATCATGAAGATGATCCCCTGGTCCTCGTTGGGTGCCAGTTCCGAGGTGCTGAACTTGATGAACACCGGAATCAGGCACAGCACGATGATGCCGAAAACGATCACCACCGGCCGGGTGTCGAGGGTGGCATGCAGGATTTTCTGGTAGCGCTGCTTGAGCCGTTCGAAGATCTGGTCGAGGCGATGGGCCAGGCCGCTGGGGTTTTCTTCATGGCGCAGCAGCCTGGCGCACATCATCGGCGACAGGGTCAGGGCGACGATGCCGGAAATGATCACCGCCCCGGCCAGGGTCAGGGCGAATTCCTTGAACAGTGCCCCGGTCAGCCCTTCGAGGAAACCGATCGGCGCATACACCGCCGCNNCCAGGGTGATGGTCATCGAGACCACCGGCATGGCGATCTCCCGTGCCCCTTCCAGCGCCGCCTCCTGCGGCGTCTTGCCCTCTTCGATATGGCGGTGGATGTTCTCCACCACGACGATGGCGTNNTCCTTCGGCGGCAGGCCTTCTTCCATCATGATCCGCTCGACGTTCTCCACCACGACGATGGCGTCATCCACCACCAGGCCGATGGCCAGGACCATCGCCAGCAAGGTCAGCAGGTTCAGCGAGTAGCCCATCAACTGCATGAAGAACAGCACGCCGATCATCGACAGCGGAATGGTGATAACCGGGATCAGCACCGAGCGGAAGGCGCCGAGGAACAGGAACACCACCACGATCACGATCAGCACCGCCTCGACCAGGGTCTTCACCACTTCGTCGATGGAGGCCTGGATGAACAAGGTAGCGTCGTAGGCGATGGACGCCTTGAGATTGGGCGGCAACTGCGCTTCCAGCTCCGGCATCAGCTTGCGCACTTCCTTGATCACATCCAGCGGGTTGGCGCCGGGGGTGGCCTTGATGCCGATATACACCGACGGCGTGCCATCGAAGGAACTGACCGTGTCGTAGTTCTCCGCGCCCATTTCCACCCGCGCCACGTCACCGAGCAGCACCCGGCTGTTGCCGCTGGTCTTGAGCGGAATGCTGGCGAAGGCCTCGGCGGATTTCAGCTCGGTGCTGGCGTTGATGCTGGTGACCACGTACTCGCCTTTCACCTCGCCAGCGGCGGAAAGGAAGTTGTAGCGGCGCACCGCATCGGTCACGTCGCTGGCGCTGAGGCCATAGCCGGCCAGGCGTACCGGATCGATCCACAGGCGCATGGCGAAGACCTGGTTGCCGAGGATCTCCGCCTCGGCCATGCCCGGCAGGGTCGCCAGCTTGGGCTGGATCACCCGTGACAGGTAGTCGGTGATCTGCGGATTGCTCAGCTCGCTGCTGTAGAAACTGATGTACATCAGTGCCGAGGCATCGGCGGCTTCCTTGCTCAATACCGGGTCTTCGGCATCCTGCGGCAGCTTGTTCTTCACTTCGTTGGCCTTGGCCAGCAACTCGGTGAACAGGCGGTCGCTGTCCGAGCCGATACGCGCGTAGATCGAGATCACCGAGAAGTTCTGCCGGCTCACCGAGGTCATGTAGTCGATGCCCTCGGCGCTGGCCAGGCTCTGTTGCATCGGCTGGGTGATATAGCCCTGGATGGTCTCGGCGTTGGCCCCGGGGTAGGCGGTGGTCACCGTGATCAGGGCGTTTTCCATCTGCGGGTATTGGCGGATCGGCAGCTTGCTCCAGGCCTGGAAGCCGAGCAGGACGATCAGCAGGCTGACCACGCTGGCCAGCACCGGACGGCGGATGAACGGATCGGTAAATGCCATGGTGCCTCCTCGTCAGTTGGCGCCAGGCTGGCCGTGCGGTTGATCTTTGAGGGTCTTGTCCGGGCTGGTGGTGATGCGCGCGCCCTGGGTCAGCTTGAGCTGCCCGGCGGTGACCACGGTTTCGCCGGCCTTCAGGCCCTTGCTCACCACCACCAGCCCGTCACGGTGTTCTCCGGTGGTGACGAAGCGGCGTTCGGCCATCAGGACCGGCTTGCCTTCGGCGTCCTTTTCTTCCTCGCCGTTCTCGGCCTTCTTCGGCACGGCGACATACACCGAATTGCCGTACAGGGTGTAGGTCACCGCGCTCTGCGGCACCACCACTTCGTTACGCGGGTTGGGCAGCAGCACCTGGACGCTGGCGAACATCCCCGGCAGCAGACGCGCGTCGGGGTTGGCCAGGGTGGCGCGGACCAGCACGTTGCGCGTGGCGTCCTCTACCTTGGGATTGATCGCGCTGACCCGCGCGCTGAAGGTTTCACCGGGGAAGGCGGCAACTTCGATCAGCACTTCCTGGCCGAGGCTGACCTTGGGCAGGCTTTGCTCCGCCACCGAGAAGTCGACGTAAAGACTGCTGAGGTCCTGCAGGGTGGCGATTACCGTGCCGCTGGGCAGGTATTCGCCGACGTCCACCTGGCGGATGCCGATGGTGCCGCTGAACGGCGCGGCGATGCTTTTTTTCGCGAGGGAAGCCTTGAGCTGTTCGACCACCGCCTTGTTGCGGTTGAACTGCGAGGTCAGGCGATCGTATTCGCCCTTGGAAATGGCCTGGCTGCCCACCAGCTGGCTGCCGCGACCGTAGTCCACCTGCGCCAGCTTGAGGTCTGCCTGGGCGGTGCCGAGCAGGGCGATCTCGGCCTTCTGGTCCAGTTCCAGCAACGGCTGGCCCTGCTTGACCTGCTGCCCGGACTCGAACATCAGCCGGGTCACCGTGCCATNNGCTCAGGTCGACCCCTTGCAGCGCCTTGAGGCTGCCCACCGCCGGCAGGCGACTTTGCCAGGCCAGCTCCCGCGCCTCGGTGACCGCCACGCTGATGGCGGGTTTGGGAGCGGAGAACACCTGGATCTGCTGGTAGATCGAGAAGCCTTTGTAGCCTCCCAGGATCAACACGATCAGCAGCACGATGCCCAACATGATCAGCATGCGACGGCGCAGCATAGTTCCATTTCCCTGGATGCAAGTTGGCGAAGTTTAGTCCGTTTGCCCTACGCCCGGCGACAACGCTTCAGACGAGATGCAGGTGGTTGTCCCACAGGCCTGACGGCAATTGCAGCGGTTGCCCGACCAGCGTCTCCTGACGGCAGTCGTACAGGCGGCAGCGCCCTTGGCCCGAGGTGACCACGAAGCCATCGGCCACCGCGCCCACCCCGGCGCAATCCGGCATCGGCGCATCGAGACGCACGCTGGCGTCATCGAGGTTCCAGATGAACAGGCGGTTGGCCCGTGGCGCGGTCATGGCCACCAGGCGCAGCTCGCTGTGCACGGCGACGCTGGCGGTGTACTGGGCCATGGATTGCAGCTGGTGCTCCGGCACCGGGAACGCCTCGAACGGCTGGCCCGGACGCTTGATCGCCAGCAGCTCGGCGGTCTCGTGGGCATCGCCCATGAACTGCTGGCAGGCGACCACCGTGCCATCGCTGCCGATGGCCAGGTGGCGCACGCTGTTCATCTGCTGGCCGAGGGTTTCCTTGCTGATCAGGCTGCCGTCGCGGTGCATCAGCACCAGGCTGGGCTCCATGGCGTTCAGGTTCATTTCCACCCGGCTTTCCGCTTCGGTGCGGATACCGCCGTTGGCCACCACCAGGGTTTCCCCGTCGGGCAGCCAGCTCACCTGGTGCGGGCCGACGCCGTGGGTGGAAATCTCGCCGCTGTGTACCAGGCGCTCGCCTTCGAAACGGTATACGCCGAGCACGCCACGTCCCGGATCGGTGGTGTCGTTCTCGGTGGCGTACAGCCACTCGCCGCTCTTGTGGATCACCGCGTGACCATAGAAGTGACGGTTGGGCTGCGAGGTGATGGTCTGTAACAGGCGCCCGTCGCGCAGGTCGACCAGGTAGCTTTCGGTACCCGGACGGCGGGCGACGAACAGGGCGATGGGCAGTTCGGGGTGGTTGATGATGTCGTGGCAACGCTGGCCGACCCGGGTGGCGAACACCTGGGTGCCGTCCAGGCGATAGCCGACCGCATAGTGCTGGCCGTCCGCATCATCGCGGGCCGACAGCAGGAGAGGCGGCTGATCCTTTCGCCGCAGCAGGGTCCAGCCGCCCAGGGTGAGGGCGCTGAGCAGAACGCTACCGAGTTTCAGGGCCTGGCGTCGCAACATGATCAGTCACCGTCGTTGGCATTGAAGCCGAGCTGGATGTTCAGCGCCTTGGCCAGTTCGCCTTCGTGCAGGCGATGCACCACGTTCAGGCTGTCGTAGATGGCGTTGAGCTGCTGGCGACCGGCGTCATCCTGGAGCAGTTCGTCGAGGGTGCGCTGGTTGCCGTCCAGCAGTTTGGTCGATGCAGCGTAGGCAGCGTCGATCTTGTCTGCCAGGGCTTTCTGGTCCTTGCCGAGCAGGCCGCGCAGGCCCTGGTTGTCGACACCGACCCAGACGGTCTGCGCCGCGGCCAGGCTGGCGGAGATGCTTTTCAGCGACGACTGGCTGCGCCAGGCTTCGGCTTGCAGCGGCTGCGGGATGCCCTTGCTCATGCGGCCCATCGGGGTGCCGAGCTTCTTCTTCAGGGTGTCCAGGGCGGTGACCTGGGCGCGCAGCAGATCGGCAATGGCCTCGTGGGAGTCGGCGTAGCGATCGTTGGGGAACTCGCTCAGCTGGGCGAGCATGCCGTTGGTGCTGTTCCAGTTCTTCAGGATGTCTTCGGCGAGGGTCTTCTGGTAGTCGGCGATAGCCACCAGCAGCGGGNNTGGCGGCATCCGGCTTGCTGTCGAAGAGGATGTATTCGTAGGCGGACAGGCCGCGTACCACCACGCTGGACCTGGCCACGGCGTCAGCGTCGACCGGCTTGTCGCCGCTGACCAGGGCCTCGACCTGACGGCCGACCAGGTTTTTCTTGTCTGGCCAGAACTGTACCTGCCAGGCGCGGTTGCCCTCGGCCAGCGGGCCGATCAGCAGCGGTTGCAGTTCGGCCCAGGCTTTCTGCGCGTGGAGGAAGTCGGCGCGGGCGGTTTCCA
>DQAA01000022.1:2334-2509 GCA_003523465.1 Pseudomonas sp. | reverse complement strand
TCCTTGCTGGCCAGTTTCAGCGCTTGGGGAGACGGGTAGTTGGGCAGCTCGGCGTACAGGCCGGCGCGGCGGATCGCCGACAGGTCATCGCGCCCCAACTGCTGGTACAGCACCCGGGCAGCACCGGGCAGGCCGTTGTGGGCCTGGGCCAGGGCCTTGACGTAGGAGTGCTGCA
>DQAA01000022.1:0-2306 GCA_003523465.1 Pseudomonas sp. | reverse complement strand
AGGGCAAGGCCGGCGAACAGATAGATACGCGGTCTGGGCATGCGTAATCCGGTAGGGGGCTGACGGAAAAGGGCCAAGCTTGGGTCAGACGAATGGTTGAGTCAATGTGTGGGGTATTGCCGGGGAGTGCTTCGGTATCCCCGCGCCCGGTGCCGGGCGCGGGGATCGGCATGTTACTTGGCTACGCCGGAGACCAGGCGCAGCGATACGTCGTCGAACTCGACGTCATCGCTCATGACACGGCCCAGTTCCACCTTGAAGTGGGTTTCGCCCTGGATGGCGCCGATGTCGATCACGTACTCGGTCCACTCGGTGCTGTTGACCGGTTTGTACTGGGTCTCGCCGTCCGGCACGCCACGGATCTGCAGGCGGCCCATCGAACCGCTGCCGGCGCGGGCACGGGCGGTCAATTGGTAGTAGCCGATGACCGGGACGGGAACGGTCTGGGTGACCTGGTTGATACCGAGCTTGCAGGTCGCCTGCTCGAAGTCCGCGCCGGTCATGTCCCAATGGGCGCTGCCTTCGGAGAAATCACCGTTCTGGATCAGCTCGTCGTTGACCGGGGCCAGGTTCAGGGACACGTCGTCGAACCAGGCCGCGGCGGCGTTGGCTTCGATGTAGATCTCGGCTTCGCTGTTGGCCGGGATGTCCACATCGTTGTTATAGGTCTGTGGGGTCGAGCTGGTGATGTCGATCTGGACGTTGGTGCTGTTGATGCGCAGGCGCAGCCGGGCAGTGGGGTTACCGGCGCTGGTGCGGGCGGCCAGGCAGGACAGGCGATAACGACCGGCTGGAATGTTGCTGAGAACCTGGGTGGCAACGCCGCCCGGACCGACATTGCAACGTGCGTTATCGAAGTTGATGTCGTCGTAGATGAGCCAGGACTGGCTGCCGTTGGAGAAGTCGCCGTTCTGGATCTGTTCTGCGCGAGGGGCGGAAGTGGGGGTTTTCATACTGAATATCTCCGTTGATTACAATCGTTGTCGATTGAGTTCCAGTTTTATTCAGGGGCCACTTTGCTCACAACTGACAGGAATGTCAGTTGACAGCGGGTAGGAGTCGTGGGTGCTCTGTGATCCATGGCCCATGCGGGCTGCAGCGCGGTGCGGAGGGGAAATCCCTAATTAGCAAAGTGTCGGTTTCAAGGAACTTGAATTCCAAAGGAGTCTATTGAAGAGTGCTTGTATTTCTTGCGTTGTATAGGAAGTTCAGCGGACCCGTCCTATAAGACGAACTGCACTTCGCTGCAATAAAGTCCCGCAAGGTCCAAATGCTCACCCGTCGAACAAGAGGTGCAGCCTGAATGGCTGGCCAGGACCGAGCACCTGGTCGAGTATCCCGATGTCCGGTACAGGGTGATGTTTTAAACGGCCTCCGTAGCGTCAAGGCGTGTCAGAAACTCCACCGGCACCTGCTCGGTCAGCCATACCCCGTTGTCTGCCTGGAAGAATCTGAAACCCTGCCGATACATGCCTGCGGCGTCGACTTCCAATACCGCCGGGCTGCCATGACGGCGGCCGACGTCGATGGCGGTGTGTTGTTCGTGGGAGAGGTGCACATGGTGTCGGGAGCCTGCGATCAGGCCGCCCAGACGGATCGAGTCGAGAAAGCGGCTGGCTGTACCGTGGTAGAGCAGGGCCGGGGGTTCCTTGGCTTCATGCTCGATGGCCACGCTCATGGTCGAGTGGCCTTGGCTGGCACGGATCCGGCTACCGTCCGCAGATACCGCGAAGCGCTGCTTTTCATTGCTGGCCACCGTTTCCAAGATGTCATCCCGCTGCAGGAGGCGACCATGGCGCGCCGCGCCGTGTATCAATGCATCGATTTCGACCCAGCCCTGGCTGTCGAGCTGGATGCCGATTGCCTGCGGCTCATGGCGCAGGACATAGCTGAGGAACTTGCTGGTTTCTTCTCGTTGTTTCCTGTTCATTTGAAGTCCTTTTCGCAAATTGGCGGAGAGTCTAGCGCACACCCGCCAGCCTGTGGCGGCCACTGCCGATGACACCCTGCAGGTGGCATCGATCGACGACCTCAGCCCGGCCCTGCGCGAGCGCCTGATTCCGCTGAACTGATCGCGGACATTGCAGGCACAAAGAAAACCCGGTGGATCGCTCCACCGGGTTTTCTTGTTTTTTAAGGCCTGATTGCCCTTCGGGAGCGGTGCGCCCTCGGCGATCGATCAGTGACGGCGGTGACGCTTGTTCTTGTGCTTGCTGGATTTGCGGTTGTCGTCGGCAATGTGATTGCCCAGCGCGCCACCCGCAGCGCCACCGAGGCCCGCGCCGATGGTGGAGCCATTCGCGCCG
>DQAA01000316.1 GCA_003523465.1 Pseudomonas sp. | reverse complement strand
GCGGGCAAGCCACGCTCCTACAAGATCGCGGCGCTACTGATTCCACTTATCAGAGCCAGACTATCAAGCCGGGTCGGCCGCCCTCTGTCCAACTGCCTTGCCCTGCCCCCGCGCCTTCCACTTGCGCCGGATCCACTTGCGGCTCGGCTCCTCGATGAAGTGGAAGCCCAGCGCCGAAACCAGCGTCAGCACCACGAAGGCCACCAGCGCCAGCACCTTGCTGTCGGCCAGCACCGGCATCCAGGCCACCAGCGCCGCGTGGTAGTCCAGCAGCGCCAGCACCATCAGCGCCTGGAACGAGTAGAAGCAGTAGCTGATCTTGCCGAACCAGACGAACAGCGGCCGCGACAGCAGCCAGTCGAGGGGCCCGCCGCCCAGGAACAGCGAGGCGATGACGAAGGCGATCACCGGCACCACCAGCCAGCTATGGCCAACGTAGATCGGCATGTCGTTGGCAAAGGTGCCCAGGTACCAGCACAGCAGCGCGATCGCCAGGAGTTGCAGCACCCACAACGGGCGCGTGGCGATGGAATCCTTGAGCAGCAGGCAGGCACAGCCACCAATGATGAATTCCGGCAGGCGGAAGATCGGCATGGCGTAGAACACCGGCAGGCCATAGCCGGGATACAGCTTGGTGGCCACGCCGAACATCACGCAGAACAGGTAGGCCAGGGCCAGCGCCCACAGCAGCCCCCGGCGCGACAGCCGGGACAGGAACGGGATCATCAGCGGCAGCATGAAGTAGCAGAACATCTCCACCGAGATCGACCAGCTGCCGCTGTTGTTCCACAGGGGGAACAGCGGCGGGATCCAGGCCTGGATCACGAACAGGTTGGCGATGAAGATGAACAGCACCTTCCACAGCGCCATGAGATTCGCGGCAGGATCATCGCCAAACGGGATGTTCAGCCACGGCAAGGTCACCAGGCCCGCGACGAAATACACCGGATAGATTCGCGCCAGCCGGTTGACGAAATAGTCCGCCACCCGCCCTTCGATGGCGTGGTATTTGAGGAACAGCAGGAAGCCGGACAGGATGAAGAACACGCTCATGCCCACCGCCCCTGCGTCGAGGATGCCCTTGAGCAGCGGGTCGTCGCTCAGCGGCCAGCGCAGATGGATATGGAACAGGAACACGTAGAAGGCCGAGACGAACCTCAGGCCGGTAAGGGATAGAACTTCTGACTGCTGTGCCACTCCGGCCTCTCCGTCCGTTGCTGCCCTAGGGCAGGAAAAGCCGTGGATTGTGGGACATGCCGGAGCCACTTGCCAGAATATTCCTATCCTTGTGCCGGACGGAGGCTCAGCCCCTGACCGCCGTCACCGTCAGGGTCTGCCCGTGGTAGCCCGACGAAGGCCCCTCGTCACCCGCACGATTGAGCTGTGCAGTGGCCGTGATAACCCAGGTGCCGGCGCCCAGGGTCAGGCTCATCGCCAGTTCCTTGCGCGACGCATTCCAGCTCAGGTAGACCGGTACCTCACGGGCGGCGGCGAGCCTGACGGTGGTCGATGCGCTGGTCGTCAGCAGCAGCGCGGTACCGAAGACCAGCGGAAAGGCCGGGTGCTGTACCTGCTCGTCGATCACCAGGCTGCAATTGGAGAGGCCGGTCCAGAAGTCGCTGGTATTGTCGTGCAGGGTCCGGGTCACGGCACCCGAGCCGAACGTCGCCAGATGGTTGATCGCCCGGGCCAGCGGGACGAACGCCGGCAGGAAGGCCACCTGCACGCCAAGCCGGGACGGGTGATTCCTCAAGCCGCCACCGAGGGACTTGGCGTTTTTCAGCCAGTCGTCGATGCCGAGCAGATCATCATCGGAATACTCCACCTCGCCCACCACCGCCGGACGCCCCTGGCTCACCGCGGAGTTGAACAGCCGGCATCGGCCCCTGGAAAGGAACACGCCGTTGTAGCCCTCGCCCATGTTGCCCATGTGGGACAGGTCGGCGACCAGCACGTTGTCGACGTAGGCACGGTGACGGGCACCCTCGACCAGCACCTCGAGCACATAGTGTCTTTTCGCGGCGCCGAGATTGACCGTCGCCAGCGTCTGGTTCTGCCAGATCACCAGCAGCTGCACCGCGCCGTCACTGGCACGGACGAGGTTCATCGAGTAGCGATTGGGCTGGCCCTGGACCAGGTCGCCACGGTCTCGCCAGAACATTCCCGGGTTGCAGTCGGCGATGTTCGGCGCGGCGAAATGGAAACGCTGGTACAGATCGCTGCACATCTCCATCGAACGCAGGATGCCGCTGCCGCGTATTGAGTTTCGACCGGTGACGGTCCAGCCGCCGGACACCATCGTCCAGTTCTCGGCGTAGTCCATCAGCTGCAGGTGATGATCGTGGTGCATCAGCACCGGGTCCCTGGCATCCGCAGCGATCGACCACCAGCGGTTGACGTCGATGCAGGTCCAGTTCAGCTCGCGGCAAATACCGCGGACCGTATCGGCCTCCTGCTGCACCATCATCCTGAAGCGGGGCCAGATACCGCCATCGATGTCGGTACGGTGGGTCGGCAGCATCGAGGGAATGGCCGCCACGCTGGGCGGGTTGGGCCACAGCGCCAGGCGCTCGTTCATTTCCCGATAGAACACGGCATTGGTCACGGTCGTGGGGCTGTAGGCCCAGTCCCCCATCACCACATGGTTCATTCCGAAGCCGAAGATCAGCAGGTCCGGGTTCGAATCCTTGACGTGGTCCCACCAGCTCTTGCCGATCACCGTCCCACCGGGCCAGCGGCGCTCGGCCTGGCATGATTCGCGCTGGGCAAATGACACCCCCGGAACGTTGAAGTGACCACCAACGAAGCCGGGATGACGCAACTGATACAGACCTTGACCGAGAATGCTGAAATTGCTGAACACCAGGTTCAGCGTGGGGTTCTGCTCCTGGAGCAGGCGCATCCACACTCCTGCGGGGCTGTCCTGGTAGGTGATGTGGCTCTTGCCTTCGAGAATCGAATCGCCGACGAAGGTGATGCGCAGGGTGCCTTCGGCAATGGCCCGGGAAACCCGCGACAGATCGCCCAGGTGGGCATCCAGCTGCGTACCGGGCACGCTCGGGATCGTGGCGCCGATTTCCAGTCCGGGCACTCCAGGCACGCCGGGCAAATGTCCGGTAACTGCAGCAATCCCTGAAACACCGGCTCCCACCCCGAGAATCTTGAGGAGCGAGCGCCGTGAGGGAATGGTGTCGTTCATGCCTGTATCGCCAGATAAAAAATGCGAGATGATGGCATTAGCACACCATTCAAACAAGGGTAATTCCCTTTTGCTTTCAGGGTTTTGCACTTGTCTGGATAGTTTGCGCGACAGGTTTTCGCGGGAAATGAACTTCAGTGACGTTCGCTTTGGCCCGGGCTTCCCCGGGCCGTTGCTAACTAAGGAGTGCCCAGCAAGCCCGGAGCATTGGTACGCGCCCACTCGACGAAGATCTTCGCCAACTGCTCGCTGCCGAACTCCGACAAATGCCCCAGGTCCCTGAACAGCGGCATGCCGTCCTTCATCGCCGAGCATTTGCCGTCCTTGCACATCAGCGCCTTCTGGTCGAAGAACCGGGTATCGGGATGGCTTGCGAGAATGGCGGCCATGACCCGTGCGTAGTTCGCGTCGATGCGCAGGCTTTCTTCATGATCGAGCGAACAATCGTTCACCGGCACCCTGTAGGGCGCGGGGACACAGGTCTTGGGGTCGTAACCCAGTTCCAGATGGGGCAGGAAGACAATGACCTTCACGTTGCGTTGTTCGAGCTCGCCGATGTACTGCTCCAGGCGTGCAACATACTCCGGCTCCGGAGCGTGTTTCAGGCCATCGATGATCGCGTACTTGACCGTACCCGACTTGTCGATGAGGTCCTTGATCATCTGCTTTTGCTTGAGCGGCCGGTCGCCTGAACAAGGATGGGATTTCTCCAGGCCATCTGCAGACACATCCGGGTAGGCGGGGTCGCACGCGCCGATGGAAAGCACTGTCTGCTCCTGCAGCGCCGCGTTGTGGGCGATACCGGGGAACAACTGGTTGGCGAAACTGTTACCGAGCAGCAGCAAGGTCGGCTCGGCGTCGCGACTCTGCATGCAGAACCACCATTTATAGTCCGCCAGCTCCGCATTCGGATAACGACGGTTGCAGGTTTCGTTCTGCGAATAAGGCCACCGCCAGCCAACGAACTGGGCATTGATCGGCTGCATGTAGGCAACCGACTCACGCGTGGGCAAGCCCTTTTTCTTGTAGACGTGTTGCCCCGCCAGACCAACGGCAATCAGCAAGACCATGAGGCTTATGATCTTCACCCTGCCCTTCACTTGCTTCAGCGGCTTCTCGATCAAGCGGAAGGTCAGCCAGGCAAGCACCAGGGAGAGGCCAACGGCTGCGAGCAGAATTTCTACGCTGGGCGCGCCGTTGTTCAGGATGCGGGCGTAGGTCAGCAGCGGCCAGTGCCAGAGATAGAGCGGGTAACTGATCAGGCCTACCCACACCATCGCGCGGTTGGCCAGCAAGTGACGGTTAAGTAATGCCTGCGGGCCCGCAGCGATCAGCATTACGGTACCGGCAACGGGAAGCACGGCCCACCAGCCAGGGAAGCTGTCCTGTTTGGTGATGCTCAGCAGCGTGTAGACCAGCAGCGCCAGCCCGCCAATGGATAGCAGGTTGCCGTAGAGCTGGCCGGAGTTCCGTCCCGCATCAGCCCGTATCAATGAATAGCGGGTGTTGAGATACGCCAGCGCGGCGCCGGCAAGCAGTTCCCAGAACCGGGTTTGCGGCAGGTAGAACGCTTTGCTGGCATCGTCCTTGATCGCAGTGATGTTGAGGACGAAGGACACCGTCAGCAGCAAAAGGATCAGGGCCAGTGCGTTGAAGCGGACTTTCCAGGCCGCCCACAAGGCAAGCGGCCAGAGCAGGTAGAACTGCTCCTCGATGGCCAGCGACCACAGATGCAGGAGCACCTTGGTTTCCGAGGCATTGTCGAAGTAACCGCTTTCACGCAGCAGAACGAAGTTCGATCTGAAGGTCGCACTGCCCGCCACATGCCTGCCCAGCTCTCGCAATTCGTCTGGCGTGAGCACCAGCAGGCCCACGGCAAGGCTGGCGAACAGCACCGCGATCAGGGCCGGCAGGATACGGCTGATGCGACGGCTGTAGAAATTGGAGAAGGTGAAACTGCCGGACTTGAGGCTCTCGATGATGATGCTGCTGATCAGGTGTCCATCGCGTCACACTTAGTAGCGACGCCTCATCTGGCATGCGCGACCCTAGAGTAAATCCGGCCGCACTTTTGCCTGGAACTATTTCCACCAAAACATCAAGACTGGAAAAACCAATATTCATTCGGCCACCCATTCTCTATCAGAACAAAATACTCTTTGACCTTCATGGCTACAAAACTCAGTATTTGGCTTTATCTTCTTAGGCACATGCGTCTTAGTATCTGTCATTTTTTAGCTCCGAACCGTCCTTCAATTTAAATCCATAAACAAAAGAGATGAACTTATCGAGCCTCTCCTCGGAGCTATAGAGTGGGGACTTCAGGCACTTCCTGTGCTGATAAAAAGTCAGAAATCAAAATCGGAAGTCAGAAATACTGACTAAATAAATCCTCTTACACCCTGCCAATTTCCGGAATCCATCAATCAAGCTTAGGTTTAAACCTTGGGTTATCAATAAACTTCCCGGTCAAATTACCACTGGCATCGACCTCCCAAGCACCAACAATAGCTTCCGGAGGAACAGCCACATCTGAAGCATATTGACCTTCAATTTTGTACACCCAGCCACCCGGATGTTTTTTGCTTCCTGAAGCACATCTTCGGTAACTTCATGCTCAATTTTTTTCAAAACCTAAACTCCCTAACCACAATTCATAATTAACGCGCTGCTCACTAACAAAACATACCTGATCAGCGACTGCCTCATCCAAAACATCAACGAGATCAGCCCATCCAGATTGGACGCCAGGCTTGTGCAGATAGAGTTTTGTACCCCTCCCCATATCCAATGCCATCCTTGATGGATAAGCATCCTTTCGAGCACCATTACAAAGTAATGTGTAGCCCTCTTCCTCGAGCTCAAGGCGAAACTTACAAAGCGCCTGAAACAAGTTATCTGCGCGATAAGTTTTGACCTCATCTCTCCAACCCGACACAGAAAATTCCACGTCAGAGCCTATTAAAACCTCAACATCAATAGATCTTTCGCCTTGGGCGGAAGATATCTTCATACTACGTTTAGTCACAGCTACCCCTCATACAAAGAATTCCGAATATACGGCCACACCCACTGCCCGTTAGTACTCACTTATCGCGCTTATAATATTTTCAGTCCTTATACTACTTGGCACAGCCACCTCAAGCTCATCGAACATATGGACTCTCTGCGCTGGTCCGCCCCCCGAGCGACCAACCCCGGGACAATCCCTTGAACCTCGTACTCACTGCACCACGCCGTTGTAAACCTCGGTGGATGCACCGTCTTTCTTGATGATCAGCTTGTTCCCGTCAGCCAGCGACTCGACGATTTCCGAGCATCCGTCAATCGATGTCTTGCCGTCGACGGACTCCGTCCTGGTATCGAAGCTCACCGCGTAGGTCGTGGCAGGGCAGCTATTGCCGCTTTCGCCCGTCGAGATCACCAGGACGAACTTGTTGGGGCCGAACGCGTAGGCTTTTTCGACCACGACGTAGGTCGCGTACTCGGGCTCTTCCATGACTTGCGTCATGACATCCATCACGCCGGCGCGAGACTGGTAGTTGATTTCAAGGCCATTGAGGGTGAACGGACCAATTCCATCACCCGAGATCAGCACCGGCTGATAAGCGATGCTGGGTGCGGACGGGGCCAGGTTCACCGGCGGCTTTGGATTGGCCACGAGACCCGCCTGGGGATTGGGGCTGGTGCACTGACCACCCTCGCAGATACGGTCGCCTTTGCAGTCGGTATCCTTGGCGCACTGGACGACGGGCGCGGTTGCCTGGCGGGTGTTCTCGGCCGGTTTATCGCAAGCGGTAAGGGAGAGTGTGAGAAGCGAAAGGGCAAAAATACGCTTCATGAGCGAATTCCTTTTCATGGATGATGGCGCAATAGTATCGCCAACCGCTTTGCGAATGTCTTCCCTCCGGTGCCTTACCTGAAGGCACTCGATTTTCTGCCGGTTTCAGCCATATCAAGCAACGAAACCTCACCAACTTCCGACTTTCTTGCAGGCAACTCCCCAAGCATACTTCCGCGGCTTTTCAGCTGTTGCATGCTGGGGAAACGCTGCCTAGTCTTGCTGCCGTCGTTGATGTCTGGCGACCGGCTTTGACAGGCCGATCAATAGTTGATCCTCAGCACCACATCCTTTGCCGGAGCTTTTCCGTGCATTGGCCATGGCGGCTGTGCGTGGGGCGCACTCGTTGCGCGCCGGGTTCCTCTATTCTCGGTCTGTCAACCCACGTACA
>DQAA01000315.1:5201-16821 GCA_003523465.1 Pseudomonas sp. | reverse complement strand
CCGGCCTGAGCGCGGCGGCCGGCAGCCTGGACAACCGCGACGGGCTGTTCGGCAGTTCGACCGACCTTGAACTCAAGGTCGGCGGTGCGCTGCTCAACGATGCCGGTGAAGTCTCCGCTGCAGGCTCCAGCCAGGTACGTGCCGGCAGCCTGAGCAATGGCAACGGCCAGGTGATGAGCGACGCCACCCTCGACCTCGTGGTCAGCGGTGCGTTGGGTAACCAGGGCGGTACCCTGGGNNCAGTTGGCGGTCACTGCCGGTAGCCTCGACAACAGCCTCAAGGGCAACCTGGTCAGCGATGGCCGCCTGAGCGTCAGCGTCGACGGCCTGCTCGACAACCAGAATGGCGGCAGTGTCCTCGCCAAGGGCGTAATGGAATTGCTGGCCGGTACGCTCGACAACCGCGGCGGTCGCCTGTCCGGACAGAGCACGCTGACCCTGCGCGGCGGCACACTGGACAACCGCGACGGCGTGGTTCGTGCCAACCAGGACATGCTCCTGCGCCTGGCCCTGGCGGATAACCGCAATGGCCTGCTCAATGGCGTGCGTGCCTTGGACCTGGGCGTTGGCGAACTGCGCAACCAGGGCGGCCTGATCAGCGCCAGCGGTCTGATCCGTCTGGTCGCGGATAGCGCCAACAACGGCAAGGGCCGCATTGCGAGCCAGGACGATCTGCTTGCCAGCGTCGGGATCCTCGAACAGCAGGGCGGCGAGCTGGTTGCCCAGGGCGAACTGAGCCTGGACGGCGAGCGCCTGGACAACAGCGCTGGGGGCCTGGTGGGCAGCACAAAAGCGCTGAAACTCCAGGTGCAGACCGTCGATAACCGTGGCGGTGAAATAGCCGGCCAGCAGCAGGTCGAGCTTGGCGGCGGGCAACTGGACAACAGCGGCGGCAAGCTGCTGGCCGGCACCCGTCTGGAAGTGACCGTTTCGAGGGTGATCAACCAGGCCCGTGGCCTGCTGTTCGCCCAGGACACCTACCTGGTTGGCAGCCGCCTGGACAACGCCAAGGGCACCATCGCGGGCCAACGCTCGCTGGTGGCGCAACTGCAGGGCGATCTCGATAACGCCGAGGGCAGCTTGAGCAGTGAAGGGGGCCTGAGCGTCAGCGCCAGCCAGCTGGATAACAGCGCCGGCAGCATCTCCAGCGCTGCCCTGCTGTCGCTCCACGCCCGCGCCGGCCTGCTCAACCAGGGCGGTGTCATCGAGAGCGCTCAAGGGCTGGACGTCACCAGTGGCAGCCTCGACAACAGCGTCCAGGGCCTGATCAAAAGCCAGGGCAACGTCATCCTCAACACCGGGCGTTTCGACAACACCGCAGGCGGTCGCCTGATCAGCAGCGCCGCTCTTGACCTGAGCGCCGGCCAGGTCAGTAACGGCGGCCGCATCGCCAGCACCGGGATACTCACCGCCAGTCTTTACGGTTTGCTACAGGAGAATGGCGAGCTGTTCAGCAACAGCCAATTGAGCCTGGACCTCAATCACGGTGACCTGAACAACCTCGGCCTGGTCAACGCGCCCAACCTGATCCTGAAGAACCTCGGCGCGGTGACCAACCAGGGCGAAATCTCCAGCCAGAGTACCTTCAGCCTCGCGGCGCGCAGTTTCGACAACGGCAACGGCAAGCTGGTCGGCAACCAGGGCCTGACCCTTCGCATCGAGCAACTGCTGGACAACGCCAATGGCCGGATCAGCGCCGCCAGCCTCGACCTTGGCAGCCTGCGCCTGAACAACAGCGACGGCCTGATCAGCAGCCGGGGCGCACTGACTCTGGACACCGGCGACTGGCTGCGCAACCAGCGCGGCACACTGGTAGCCGACGGTCTGCTCAGCATCAACAGTGCCAGCCTCGACAACCGTGACGGAGAGATCGCCGGCAAGGCGCTGGTTGAGCTGAATGGCGGCGTGATGGACAACCGCAACGGCCAGTTGATCGGTACCGATCGCGTCACCGTCAACGGCGCCAGCCTGGACAACCGTGGCGGTCTGCTGGGGGCGACAAAAGCGCTGAAACTCGAAATCGGCGCAGTCGACAACCGCGGCGGCGAGCTGACCGGCAACAGTGATGTAAGCCTGACCGGCCAGCGTCTCGACAACAGTGACGACGGCGTGGTCTTCGCCGCCGGAAACCTGACCCTGACCGTTCAGGGCGTGATCAACCGCGCTCGTGGGCAACTGAACGGGCAGGGTGTGAGCCTCGGTGGTACGGGCCTGGACAACAGCGGCGGCGCCATTCTCGCGCAGTTGCCGCTGGTGCTGAATTTCAGCGGTGCCGTGGATAACCGCCTCGGCACCCTGAGCAGTGAATCGACCCTTGGCCTGACCGCAGGCAGCCTCGATAACAGCGGCGGCAGCCTGGACAGCGCCGGCGACCTGACCCTCAACGTCGGCGGTGTGCTGAGCAACGTCGATGGCAAGGTGCTCAGCGATGGTGGGCTGGTGTTGCGCAGTGGCAGCTTGGACAACACCCGCGGCAGCGTCAGCGCCAAGGGCGCGGTCAGTGTCACCAGCGGTGTGCTGGGCAACGGCGGCGGTCGCCTCAATAGCGCGCAACACCTCGACCTCAGCGCCAGCCAATTGAACAACGGCGGCAGCATCGGCAGCCTCAAGACCCTAACCGTCAGTGTTGGCGGTCTCGACCAGCAGGGCGGCAGGCTGACCGGTACCAGCGGCTTGAGCCTCGACCTCAATGGCGGCCGCCTGGACAACCAGGGCGGCCTGATCAACAGCACAGGCCCGCTGTTGCTGAGCAACCTCGGCGATGTCAGCAATCGCAACGGCGAAATTTCCAGCGGCCAGGCCTACACACTCCGCGCCCGCAGTCTCGATAACGGTAACGGTCGCCTGCTCAGCAGCCAGAGTCTGAACCTGGTGGTCGAGNNGGCCTGGCCGGCGCGGCCAGCCTTGGCGTCAGTGCCGGCTCGCTGGACAACCGCGAAGGCATGCTCAACAGCCGCGGTGACCTGTACCTGACCAGCAGTGGCTTGCTCGACAATCGTCAGCAGGGCCTGATCAGCGCTGCCGGCAGCCTCGTGGTTGGAAGCGCCGACCTGTACAACCAGGGAGGCAGCCTGCTTGGCGGCAGTGCGGCGACCCTGGTGGTGCGCGCCTTGCACAACAGCGGCGCTGGCCTGATCAACAGCCAGGGCGGCCTCGATGTCACCGCCGCCAGCCTCGATGGCAGCGGTGGCGATGTTTCGGCACGCAGCAATCTCGCCCTCAACCTCGGTTCACTGCTGCTGGCCGGCGGCCGTATTGTCGGTGACCAGGGTGTCACTCTCGACCTCAATGGCAACGACCTGAGCAGCGCCGGTGGCCTGATCCTCGCCAAGGGTTCGCTGACCTTCAACCGCGTCGGCCTCTTCAACAACGCCGGTGGTGAGCTCTCTGCGCAGAACGTCCTGACGCTCAACGCCAACAGCCTCGACAACAGCTACGGCAAGCTGATCGGCGTCCAGCACCTGCTGGTCAATGCCGGCAGCATCAATAACCAGCACGGTCTGCTCTCCGGCTGGCAGGGCCTGACCCTGCGCGGGGGCGTCCTCGACAACCGCAACCTCGGCACCCTGTCCAGCCGCTATGGCGCGCTGGATGTGCAACTGACCGGTGGCTTGCTCAACAGTGGCGACGGCGCCCTGGTCAGCCAGGGCGGCATGAGCATCAGCGCGTCTGGCCTGGACAACGCTGGCGGCGTGGTCTCCAGTGGTGCGGCCCTGCAACTGTTGGTTTCCGGCCTCGGCAACCAGGGCGGCAGTATCGACGCCCAGCAACTGCTGACCGTCAATGGCACGGATCTCGACAACAGCAACGGGCGCATCGTCGGCAATGGCAGCCTGGTCCTCGACCTGGGCGGCACGCTGACCAACAGCAATGGCACCCTGTTAAGTGCCGACAGCCTGCTGCTCCAGCGGGCGCAGCAACTGGTCAACCGTGGCGGCAAGATCGTCAGCCGCGCGGGCCTCGAACTCAACGCAGGCATCCTCGACAACAGCCAGGGCGGAACATTGGCCGCGCGAAACCAGCTCAAGCTGGTCGCCGGCTCGAGCCTGCACAACGACAACGGCGGTCTGATCTACAGCGAGGCGGCTGATGTCGGCCTGTACGCTGCCGAATTCGCCAACCAGCAAGGCGAGGTACAGGGGCAGGGCGGTTTGCTTCTGGACGTCGCCGGTGTGCTGAACAATCGCAACGGCACCCTGCTCGCACAGGGCGGTAACCTGCTGGTGCAACGCGCCGGTAGCCTGGGCAACCAGGGCGGTGTTCTCGCCAGCGTCGCGGGCCGGGTGGACCTCACGATCAATAGCGCCTTCGACAACAGCCGTGATGTCAATGGCAAGGGCGGTGTGGTGCAGGGCCAGAGCCTGCGAGTGCTGGCCGGCTCGTTCGATAACCGTGGCGGGCGGGTTGCCGCGCAAACGGGCGATGCATGGGTTGGCGGTGGCGATGTCCTGAACGCTGGTGGCGGCCTCTATGCCAAGGGCCTGGTGCGGGTCGACGGCCGCGGTCTGGACAACAGCTCCGGGCAACTGGCGGGCAATCGCGTGGAGCTGGCCCTGGCCGCTGGCTTGAACAACAACTCCGGGATCATCGAGAGCGACACCCACCTGCTGATATCGACCACGACCGTGGACAACCAGGGAGGTGTACTGCGTGCGCTGGGCGGCGCGGGCAAGAGCGACCTGCAGATGTGGGGCGGTTTCGATAACCGCAACGGCAAGGTGGAAGTCAGCAGCAGCGACTTCACCCTGAATGCAGCCGGACTGAACAATCTCAATGGCTCGGTGCTGCATGGCGGCACCGGCATCTTCGACATCGCTACGGCCAATGTCATCGACAACGGCGGCACCCTGGTCACCCGCGGCGGGCTGACGCTGACGGCGGATAGCTGGACCAACAGCAGTGTGATTCAGGCTGGGCGGTTGACGTTGAACATCAACACCCTCGAACAGACGGCCCAAGGCCGGTTGCTGGCCTCCACCAGCCTCACCGGCAACGGCGTCAACTGGAACAACGCGGGCCTGATCGCCAGCGATGGTTCGGCCACGCTGAACCTGAGCGGTACCTATCAGGGCAGCGGTCGCTACAGCAGCCTGGGCAATCTCGGGCTAACGGCGGGACAACTCACGCTGGGCAGCGCTAGCACCATTGCCGGCGGTGCCGAAAGCACCTTGCTGGTGAGTGGCGTACTGGGCAATGCCGGACGCCTGACGTCGGCGGGCAATCTGAATATCACTGCCGGCATGTTGAACAACACCGGGACCCTTGGTGCAGGCGAGAAGCTGCAAGTCACCAGCGGCACCCTGTTGAACGAGGATGGGTTGATCTACAGCGGCGCTGACATGCAACTGCTGACTACCTCCTTCACCAACCGCTTCGCTCAGGTCTACAGCTTCGGCAACCTGCTGATTGGTGCCGACACCCAGGGAGGCAAGGCCAGTCTGCTNNCCCTGGCCGCCACAACGTTGAACAACGTCAGGGATGTGCTGGAGTACAGCGAGCATGAAAAAGCCGACACCAGCATCGAGCGCTTGTCGTGTGCCCTGATCCCTCTAATTGGCTGCGATCAGCGCAGCAATAAGGCACGGACCAACGGCTATTGGCTAATTCAAGAGACTGATCGTCTGCAGATCAGTCAACAAACAGAGATGGCCTCTATTAATAGCGGATCGAATCTGCTGGTGAACGCAGGAGTGTTGACCAACTCCGCGAGCAGCATTTCTGCTGCTGGCGATATTTCTGTCACGGCCACGACGATCACCAATGAGGGCGTGCAAGCGCAGGAAATCAAATCCTCGCGCTGGGTCGTGAGTTATGTCGATCAAACCACGATGGCTGCCTACTATGCCGGCATCTTCAACGATCACAATAGCCCGAGCCCTTCGGGTAGCTTCGATGCTGACCTTGCTAACTTCCTGCTCTGGACCTCCTGGAAAGTCGATCAGAGCACCGAGGTCATCAGCGGCACTTCCCTCGACGCAGTCATTCAGGCCGGCGGCAATATCAGCCTGAACGCCACGCAGAACATCAACAACAGTGTGGTCCGCCCTTGGTATAGCTATGTCGCGGCGGGAGCCAAGACCGCCGACACCAGTGCAGGCAACGCCTACGCCACTGCAGTCAGTATTAACGCGCAACTGCCCCCGGACCTGGCCCAGCGCCAGATCAACCCACTGACCCTGCCGGGCTTCAGCCTGCCCACCGGGCAGAACGGCATGTTCCGCATCAGCGGACAGGGTACAAGTGCTGGCCAGGTGGCCCAAGGCGACAGCGGCCCGCGTAATTGGACGCTCGGCGCTGCCAGCATCGACGTTGGTCAACGCGAGCAGGCTGTGCCGGGTACCAGTGGCAGGAATCTGCAGCTCGATGACATTGCGCAACTGAGCGCCGATAGCCGGCAGTTATCGGTGGTGGCGCGGGAGGCCAGCAATGTCAGCGCCAGCGCCAGTTCGATCAGCGTTTCCGCAGTCGGCAGCTTCAGCAATGGCGACTGGCAATCCGGACGTAGCACTGGCAGCGATATCACTCGTAACGACGGGATCGTCAGCCAGGCACCAGGCAGTGAGACCGGTGGGTCAGTCAGTGCCTCTGGACAGAATGTCGATCTGTCGGGCTTCAACGCCAACCGTGATACGCAGATCAGTCTCACCTCGCCGGGTGGGTCGTCGATCACCAACCCGAACGTTCCAGGCTTGGCAACCGGCAATCGTGGCACCAGCGTCGACGTCGGCCAGGAAGGGCCGAGCCTGAATATTCCTGGATTGACCCCCGGCAACCGCGATACGCAGATCGGCGTCACTGGACCTGCCGTTGGCAACCCTTCCGGCCAGAGCGTTCCGGGGCTGTTCACTGGCAGCCGGGAAACGGCCGTAGCTGAGCAAGCTCATACCGTGCGGGCGGATCTGGTTACGCAGTGGGGGACGAGTCAGGTTCCGACACCCGGCCAGCAGGCTCCCGGCAGCATGCCCCAGACCGGGCAAACGACCACGGTCGACCCGTCGAAGTCCCTGACGGTCATACCTGCCGCAAACCGTCCCGAAACACCGCTGGCCGACTCGCGCAGCAGCGCTGTCGTCGCGCCAGCGACAACGGAACCGACTGCAGCAGCCAGCCAGACCATCGACCGCGTGCAAGGCCTGCCCGACAGCACCCCGGCCTCGCAACCGCACAAGTACCTGGTCGAAACCAACCCTGTCCTCACCGAGCTCAAGCAATTCATGAGTTCGGACTACCTGCTCTCCGGCCTTGGCTACGACCCGGACGACAGCGCCAAGCGTCTCGGCGACGGTTTCTACGAGCAGCGCCTGCTGCAGCAGGCGGTCGTGACTGCGACCGGTCAACGCTTCCTCGCCGGTTTGAACAACGACGAGCAGATGTTCAAGCACCTGATGGACAACGCCATCGCCAGCCGCCAGCAATTGAACCTGGCGCTGGGCGTCGGGCTGACCGCAGAACAGGTGGCGGCGCTGACCCACGACATCGTCTGGCTCGAAGAGATGCTGGTGAATGGCGAGAAGGTGCTGGTCCCGGTGCTGTACATGGCCAACGCCAACAACCGCCTGGCGCCCAACGGCGCACTGATCGCCGGCAACGACGTCACCCTGATCGCCGGCCAGGACCTGCTCAACGTCGGCACCCTGCGGGCCGGCAACAATCTTTCGGCCATGGCCGGCAACGACATCGTCAACAGCGGTCTGATCGAGGCGGCCAACCGCCTGGACCTGCTGGCGGGCAACAACATCGTCAACAAGGCCGGCGGCATCATCTCCGGCCGAGACGTCAGCCTGACCACGATTCTCGGCGACGTGATCAACGAACGCTCGGTGACCAGCCACAGCAGCGGCGTGGCCGGCACCAACGGACGGCGGGACTTCCTCGACAGCGCGGCGCGCATCGAAGCGGCCAATGACCTGAGCATCGGGGCTGGGCAGGACTTCATCAACCAGGGCGGCGTCCTGCAAAGCGGTCGCGACATCAGCCTCCAGGCCGGTCGCGACCTGCTGCTGGGCTCCACCGAGGAAGTCAACGGCACCACGGCGTCTGGCAGAAGCAGCCAGACCATCAAGCAGAACGGCAGCAGCGTAACCGCCGGGCGCGACTTCAGCGCCGTGGCCGGGCGCGACTTCGCCGCCATTGCCAGCCAGATCGAAGCCCAGCGCGACATCGATATCTCGGCCTCGGGGGACGTCACCCTCATGTCGGCAGCGGATGAAGAGCACGCCTCGTACAACTCGAAAAAGCTCAAGACCCAGGACGACCACGTCAGCCAGGTATCGACGGTGCTCAAGGCTGGGGCGGATGTGGCGATCAGTGCGGGGCAGGATCTGGCCATCATTGCCAGCAGGGTTGCGGGTGGTGGCAACGTCGATCTCGACGCTGTTCGTGATCTGAGTATTGCCTCCGACCAGAACGAAGCGGCGTCGTATTACCAGAAAACCAGCAAAGGTTCGTTCGGGCGGAGCAAGTCCACGCAAGTCGAGAGTTACCACAGTACCAATGTCGCTTCGGTGGTTACGGCCGGCAACGACCTTACGATCAACGTCAGCAAATCCGCGAATGGCGGGATCACCTTGGACGGTGGTCGCGATGTAACGATCATTGGCAGTCAGCTCGGCGCTGGCAATGATCTTCTGCTTGGAGCTACGGGTGATGTGGCGGTGCTCTCTGGCATCGAGGAACACGGCGAATACAGCAAGACCTCAAAATCCGGGTTCCTTGGTCTTTCGAAAAGTGGAAAGAGCGAGCTGCAGACCAGCGCGACCCAGGTCGCCAGTGAACTGCAGGCGGGTAACGACATTGTTCTGGCGGCGGGCAGTGACCTGCGTCTGCGGGCCAGTGAGGCGATCGCCGGTAATGATGTCGAGCTGCGCGCAGGGCTGGTGGACAAGGAGGGCGATATAGACCTGCTGTCGGCCAACGACACCGCCTATAGCCGCACCGAGGAGTATCGGAAGAAGGTCGGCTTATCGCTGTCGTCGGATGTTTTCGTGCCATCGCTCCTGCCTTCCTCGGTATCGCTCGCCTCGGCCAAGGCATCGGGACAAGAGGCCCGGAGCAGCACCAGCGTCGGCAGCCAGGTGCTGGCCGGGCGGGACGCAACGCTCAGTGCCGAACGTGATGTCAACCTGATAGGCAGCGGAGTCAATGCCGGTCGCAATGTCAGCATCAACGCCGGGCGAGACGTCACCGTGGCCGCAGCTGAAAGCCAGCACGACGAGGGGCAGTGGTCCAGCAATTCCAATACAGGCCTGAGGTTTGACAGTGACGATAACGGCGTCAGCTTCTTTGCCGGCACCGAGAAGGAAAAAGCCAAGGATCGTCTGCGTGAACAGCTTGCCAGTGGCAGTCTGGTCCAGGCCGGACAGGATCTAAGCGTCAATGCCGGACGTGACATCAATCAGAGCGGTTCCGACCTGAAGGCCGGACACGACATCAACCTCACCGCCGGCCGCGATATCAACATCGACGCCGCTGGTGAAACCCGCACCGACGAGCACGAGCGCGAATACGCCAGTCAGGGTGCTGGCGGCTCGGTAAACCATAATTTCGGTCGCACCAAGGACGCGCTAGGCAACGCCGGCAGTGGCGAAAACAACGTCAGTAAAGCCTCCAGCACCTTGCAGGCGGTGGATACGGTCAGTCAGTTCTTCGCCGGACCTACTGGTGACGGCAAGCTGGGCAACTCGACCCAAGGCAGCAGCCAGCAGACCACCGAGCAGAGCAACCGGGCCTCGACCCTCGACGCCGGCAATGACATCAATGTCAGCGCAGGCAATAGCGTGACTATCCAGGGAAGCCAGCTCCAGGCCGGGCGTGATATCGCTATCAAGGGGCGCGACATCACTATTGATGTGGCTCATGGCGACACATCCCAGCAAACCAATGACTCGCAAAGTTGGGGTGGCGTGCACGGTGGCACCAGTGGCGGCTTCAAGGTCGGTATCGGCGGCAGCCATGGCACTGCGGGTACTGATGGCAGCCAGGGTAATTCGACCTCCAGCCAGCTGGATGCTGGTCGTGACGTCAAACTTGAAGCCAGCAACGACCTGAACATCATCGGCAGCCAGGTGCACGCCGGTCGCGATGTCGATCTTGCGGCGGGCAACGACATCACTATCCGTGCCGCTCAGAACGACTCCGACAATGAGCAGGACCGCCGTAGTGGAGGTGGCGAAGTCGGGCTTGCGGTCGGGTCGGAAGGGGTTGGCATCTACGCCAGTGTCAACCTTGGCAAAGGCCATCTGGAACGCGAGGCGCAGCGGCACCAGGAGGCTTACCTCTACGCTGGCGACCAACTGAAATTCACCAGCGGCAAGGACACCACCATCAGCGGTGCGCAGGTGCGTGGCGACGAGGTGATTGGCCGCGTGGGAGGTGACCTGAAGGTGTCGTCGGCGATCGACACCGGGGATGTCAGCGGCAAGGAATTCGATGTCAGCGTTACCGTGACCATCGGTCCGGGCTCCGGGGTCAGTGGCTCCGTCGGGTACGGCCAGACTACCGGAAAAACGGAATGGGTCGAGAACCAGACCCGTGTGACCGGTGGCAGCAAGGTCGATATTCGCGCCGAAAACCACACCCAGATCGATGGTGCCTTGATCGCCGCCGACAATGGCAACCTCAAGCTCGACACCGGCACGCTGGGCTACAGCGATATCGCTGGCTCTGACAAGGAGCATGGCTACTACGTCAACGCAGGCGGTAGCTGGAAGAACGACAAAGGCACCATCCAGCAGGACTCGAGCCAGGAAGGCAAGGGCACCAAGGGCGAGAACGGCTGGAGCGTGAGCGGTTGGGAGTATGAAAAGGACCGCGAACAGATCGTCCGGGCGACGGTGGGTGAGGGTGAGATTGTCGTGCGTGGTGACGCCGGGACGGAACAGGACTCGACGGCGGGGTTGAATCGGGATCTGGACAAGGCCTACGAGATTACCCGGGATCATGAGGAACGGACGGATCTTTATGTCTCCGGCAGCTCGGTGACAGATGTACTGAATCCAGACGAGACTGCGAGCAAGTGGTGGAATGGATTAATCAATTACTCCGAGACTGCCAAGCAGAATTATGAGGATGCAGGTGTAGCGGTTGATGCTTTGGTGAATCGCTATGAGCGTCTGACAGGGCGTTCGATGGAAAGGGCCGAGCAAATCGCTGGTCCCAAGCTCGCCCAAGATGTACTGAGTTCGCTGCGCGAGTCCGGGCTGTCTGAAGAAAAAGCCAATGCGATGATGGCGGATAAAAAGTTTCAGGCCGATTTTTTGGCAAAGCTTAAAGGTCTTGAAACTTTGCTGGTCCATGAGGATAACCCAGGCCAATTAACACTGGATGTAATCAATATAGGAAAAGAGCGAACCCCTCCTCAGTTGATACTCGACTACTTCTCTGATCTTGCAAGATTT
The DNA here is from genome assembly GCA_003523465.1 of Pseudomonas sp. Taxonomy (GTDB): domain Bacteria; phylum Pseudomonadota; class Gammaproteobacteria; order Pseudomonadales; family Pseudomonadaceae; genus Aquipseudomonas. Next base: position 5,425 of record DQAA01000315.1, on the reverse strand, counting down.
TCTGCGCTTCATGAGGATGAAAAAAACAAGCTATTTCTTGCGCTGGCAGTATTGCAAGGGCCCAAAGGGGTGGTTCAGCTAGCCGTAGCTCAAGTAATTGACTCAACGGGTGTTGGCCAAAAAGCTGGCGAGCGGATAGATGAGGCTATGGCAGTCGTCGGTAAAGCCGTGGCCGAGAAACTGGATGGCCGGGGAGAATTGAACCTCGGATCTGAGGAAGACAG
>DQAA01000315.1:0-5182 GCA_003523465.1 Pseudomonas sp. | reverse complement strand
TTAGGTTATGGCGGCGGTAAAAAAATTGATGGTGGCAAGATAGAAAAGCCTTCGTCAGTCATGCCTGAAAAAGCACCTTCGGAGCACATTGCCCAGAACTCGAAGGGACCTGATCTGCCGGATAAGAAACCTGAGACGAGCCCGCAGAACCATCCCGAAGAACCCAAGAAGAATGAGGGGCCTTGTTGCTTTGCGGCGGGCACCATGGTAGCCACACCGGGTGGCGACCGGGCGATTGAAACTCTCAAGATCGGCGATATCGTCTGGACCAAGCCTGAGCATGGTGGTGAGCCCTTTGCCGCAGCGATCGTGCAGACCCACCAGCGAAACGATCAACCGATCTACAAGCTGATCCTGGAAAGCACTCGTACAAACGGCGAGGTAAAACAGGCGGTATTGTTCGTTACGCCAAGTCACCCGTTCTATGTGCCAGCCCGGCGTGATTTTGTGCCGATGATTGAGCTCAAGACGGGTGACCTGCTGCAGTCGCTCGCGGATGGTGCTACGGAAAATACGTCTAGCCGGGTGGCCAGGGTCGAGCTGTTCAAGCCGCTGGGGCAGACCTACAACCTGACGGTGGATGTTGGGCATACGTTCTATGTCGGTGAATTAAAAACCTGGGTGCACAATACAGGCCCTTGTGATATTACTGATGTGGAAATTGCGCCAGGTAAGTTTGACTATTTGTTCGGTCGTGTAGACAGCAGCGCCCATAATGCCGCACGCTCTAATCAGTTGGCGCTCGAAATGAAGAGGCTTGGTGTCCCAGATAATGCTGCTGGGCGCCAGATGTTGACCGAACATTTGACAACTTCCGCCAGAAGTAAGGATAACGTTATGAGGACCTTTTCTAATCAATATGGAGAGTTTGAAGTTAGAGAGTCCTTGTTCATAGGGCCGTCAGGCAAGGCTGTGAACTTCCAGAGCACATTCCAGGTTTTTGAGGATGGAGCGCGTAAACTGAGCACGGTCATACCAAAACATTGAGTGAATTGTAATGAAGTTTCCCAGTGAAAATGATTTTTTAGAGGGGTTTGGTATCGAGCCTGTTGAGGTTGATCCCACTTTGGCTTTATGTCGCTATATAAAAAAATCAGAAAATAGTGAGTTGGAAATTGATGTGTCGTTCAGTGAGGTTATGGGGTCGTTTCAAGTTGCTTTAAGGGTGGCAGCGCATGAATTTGCAGTTATTTCGTCGGAAAGTGTAAAGTCTATAGAGATTTTTCGAGGGAGGTCTGAGGCAGGGCTTCGCGTTATATTTGATATTCGTGGGTCTATCTCAGAGGCTAAGGTGATATTTGAGCCTGACGTCTTTTGTCGGTGGTGGACATTATCTGACGAATAATCAGGAAAGAAGGGGCGCCCGTTAGTGGGGTAATGAATACTTCCAGATTTTGAAAAGGGGAAAGATTTGAATGGCACTTATTTGGTTGCTAACCCCTTGGGCCGGTAGAGTAATTATGAACATTGGCTCGATTTGCGGCATCGTTTTCGCCGCTTCGTCTCGGACGACGATTTTTGGGCGAGTGAAGGTGAGTCCTTTTCAGTCACTCTGTTCGTCCAGAGCCGAGGCTGGGAGTGTGGTACCAGCCATAGCCGCGAAAGTTGGTAACTTGCCTACCGCAGAGAATGAGTACACCATTGAGGCTATTCCCCGCGAGGGGGTTAAAAGAAAGCTATGTTTTTCAATCTGCTAGGCGCCGGATGCGAATCTCGTTTTCCGCTCCAGATATGGTACTTCAGCGTGATCCAATGCTTGCTCTGAAAGAAAAAAGGCCCTTCGAGGCCTTTTTTCGTTGCGCAACTTTCTCCCTCGCCCTGATACCTCTGCGCTGCTTCATTTCGTCAGCAAAGGCAGCAGCAAGATCTGGAACTTCCGTGCGTTGCCCAGGCAATGGCCGATCATCTCAGATGACGATGTAGTCGCTGCGCTGCACCGTGCCTTGGTGTTCGCCCTCTACCAGATGCACGTAACGACCTTCGATCAAGTCCACCGGCAGGCAGTCGTCGACATCCAGGGTCGCGTCGATATGCGGCTTCAGCCAACCTGCGGCCATGCGTTGCTTGCCAATCCTCCTGGCGGCAGCCTTGTCGGTTGCCGTTACCAGCAAGTAGCGGTGCGCCTCGCCAAACACGCCGGGTGCGTAGCCACCCAGGTTGAGGAAGAACAAGCGCATGGCGCCGGGTTGTGGTGCCGCCAGGCCGAGTTCGACGCGATAGCCATCCACGCCGTGGACCTCCAGCCAGGAATCGATATGCAGGCCCTTTGGGCTGCCGAACCAGGCGCTGCGCAGTTGTGGGTAGGTCTGGGCGAGTGTATCGGCGTGGGCGAAGACCACGTCGTGGACTTCGATGCTGGCCCGAGGATGTTTTCCTCCCAGCATGACAACGTAGAGCATGGGTGAACCTGTGGAGCGAATCAGGGGCGCACATGTTGGCACAGGGTTGCTCCGATTGCCCGGCGGCGGGCGGCATCGCGGCCTGGAGGCATAATCGTTAACCTGAGCGTAATGGAGTACCTCATCGCTTGATTGATGGTCTGTGGCTTGCACTTCTAATGTGCGTTCACGAAAGCGGAAAGAGGTGAACCGCAGCCGATAGCGACACTGATTACCGAAGCACAAGAACAATAACTTCGATGTCACGAGGATAAGAACAATGATCATCTACGGTGTAGCCCTGCGTGCCACCTGTACCCGGGTCGGTTTCATCACGCTGGACAAGGGATTGCCCTCGAATGAAATGAACGAGCTGTCGCGGGAGGCCGTATGAGTCCGGAAATCGCAACGATCATCGGTCTGGTGGTCATGTTCGTCGTGGCCACGGCCCTGCCCATCAACATGGGCGCCGTCGGCTTTGCATTGGCGTTCATCGTCGGCGGCCTGTGGGTCGGCGTGGGGGCCAAGGAGGTCCTGGCGGGCTTCCCCGCCGATCTGTTCCTGACCCTTGTCGGGATCACCTATCTGTTCGCCATCGCCCAGAAGAACGGCACCATCGATCTGCTGGTGCATTGGGCGGTGAAGGCGGTCAGGGGGCACATCGTGGCCATTCCCTGGGTGATGTTCATCGTCACGGCCGTGCTCACTGCCTTTGGTGCACTGGGTCCGGCGGCGGTGGCGATCATCGGTCCGGTCGCGCTGCGCTTTGCCAAGCAGTACGAGATCAATCCGTTGATGATGGGCCTGCTGGTGATCCACGGCGCGCAGGCCGGTGGCTTCTCGCCGATCAGCGTGTATGGCGGCATCACCAACCAGGTGGTGCAGAAGGCCGGGCTGGACGTCACGGAAATGGCCGTGTTCCTCACCAGCCTCGGCTTCAACGTGCTGATGGCGGTCATCTGCTTCTTTGCCTTTGGCGGCCTCGCACTGCTGGCCCGTAGTCGCGTGGTGGTCAGTGAACCGTTGCTGGCCGGCGTGCAGGCGTCGTCGCGACAGTTCGCCATCGAGGGCCATGGCGCGCTGCTCAGCGCCGGTGGCGGCACCCTGTCCAATGATCCGCAGGCGCTGAGCGAACTGCAGATCAACCGCGATCACCTGATCACCCTGGTCGGCCTCCTGGGCCTGGGCATCGCCGCGCTGGCCTATGACCTGAACGTCGGCCTGGTGGCGATCACCGTCGCCGTCGCGATCGCAATCGTCTCGCCGTCGGCGCAGAAGGGCGCGGTGGATGGCATCAGTTGGTCCACGGTACTGCTGATCAGCGGCGTGGTGACCTACGTCGCCGTGCTGCAGAAGGCCGGTGCGGTGGACTTTGTCGGCCACGGCGTCAGTGCCATCGGCATTCCGCTGCTGGGTGCGCTGCTGGTCTGCTATGTCGGTGGCATCGTCTCCGCGTTCGCTTCTTCGGCGGCCGTACTGGGCGCCACCATCCCGCTGGCGGTACCGTTCCTGATGCAGGGCCACCTCGGCGCGGCCGGCGTTATCTGTGCGCTGGCGGTGTCCTCGACAGTAGTGGACGTCAGTCCGTTCTCCACCAATGGCGCGCTGGTGGTGGCTTCGGCGGCGAAGGAAGAGCGCGAAGCATTGTTCCGGCGCTTCCTGGTCTACAGCGGCTTGGTAGTGGCCTTCGGTCCGCTGCTGGCGTGGCTGTTGTTCGTGGTACCGGGCTGGATGTAAGCACACTGGAGATGACGGCCGGGAGTCGTCATCTCCTCCTTCACCGGCCAGGTTCCTGGCACGCGCAGTCACCCGCCCTCGCGGCGTTCCTATATGCTCACCGGCAGCGCCTTCCTGCCTGGACCCGAGTATGCAAATCGACGAAGAACTGACCCTGAAGAAGCTGGAAATCTTTCTCGCGTTCATGCACAACGGCAATCTTGCCCGCGCCGCCAGCGAGCTGGAGACCAGCAGTGTCAGCGTGCACAGGGCCATCCACTCCCTGGAAAATGCCCTGCGTTGCCCGCTGTTCAAGCATGAAGGGCGCAAGCTCACCCCGCTGGAAAGTGCCTACGTGCTGGAGGAAAAGGCCCGCACGCTGATCAAGGACGCCGGCGAAATGGTGCGCCTGACTCGCGAAGCCGCCGGGTTCTCGTCCGAGCGCTTCAAGCTGGGCGCGCTGTATTCGCTGACGGTGAAAACCGTGCCGCAACTGGTCATGGGCCTCAAGCTGCGCCGCAGCGAGCTGAATATCGACCTGATCCTGGGTTCCAACGTCGATCTGCTGTACCGGCTGAAGAATTTCGAACTGGACGCCATCCTGGTTTCGCTGGACGAAAGCACCAGCGACCCGGCCTGCGAGCAGTTGCCACTGTTCTCCGACGATATCTTCCTCGCCGTGCCCATCGACTCGCCCTTTGCCCTGGAGGCGCAGGTGGACCTTGCCGACCTCGCCGAGTCGACCTTCATCACCTTGACCCAGGGCTTCGCCACCCACCGCGATGGTATCCGCGTCTTCGACCAGGCCGGGTTCAAGCCGAATGTGGCGATGCAGGTGAATGACATCTTCACCTTGCTCAGCATGGTCAGTTCGGGGGTGGGGTATGCGCTGTTGCCGGGGCGGATTTCCGCAGTCTATGAAAACCGCGTCAAGCTGATCCCGCTGCAGCCGCGCTATCGCCTGCAACAGCATATTGGTGTGGTGTTCCTGAAGAGTCGGGAGCGTGATCCGAATCTGTTGGCGCTGGTTGCCGAGTGCCGGATGTATAGCCGGGGGCGGGAAGACTGAAGTAATCGGGGTGGCACGG
>DQAA01000127.1 GCA_003523465.1 Pseudomonas sp. | reverse complement strand
TGCCGTCCCGACAGCCGTGGCCAGCTCAAGCCGGTGGCCGCCAACGTCGATCTGATCGTGATCGTCTTCGCCCCTGCCCCCGAACCCCACGCCAACCTGATCGATCGCTACCTCGTGGCCGCCGAGCACGCCGGCATCCGCCCGCTGCTGCTGCTGAACAAGGCTGACCTGATCGATGAGGAAAACGGCCCGGCATTGAATGCCCTGCTCGCGGTGTACCGGCAACTGGGCTATCCGCTGCTGGAAGTGTCGGCCCACCACGGCAACGGCATGGAGCAGTTGCAGAAGATCCTCGACGGTCATATCAGCGTCTTCGTCGGCCAGTCCGGGGTCGGCAAGTCTTCGCTGGTCAACAGCCTGCTGCCAGAGGTCCAGACCCGGGTCGGCGAACTGTCCGAATGGTCCGGCCAGGGCCAGCACACCACCACCACCGCGCGCCTGTATCACTTCCCCGGCGGCGGCGAGCTGATCGACTCCCCCGGTATCCGCGAATTCGGCCTGGTGCATGTCAGCCGCGACGACGTCGAGGCCGGCTTCATCGAGTTCTCCGACCTGCTCGGCACCTGCCGCTTCCGCGACTGCAAGCATGACCGCGAACCCGGCTGCGCACTGCTCAAGGCCCTGGAAGACGGGCGCATCCAGCAGCAGCGAATGAACAGCTACCGCTCGATCATTGCCAGCCTGCCCCAGGATACTTACTGATCGAGCAGGCGACTTGTAGGCATAGTCTGTAGGACCGTTCATACGGAAACGTAGGACGGTTCTTTGTTTTGGGCAATCTATTGCCGGGCTGAGGGAATTAACTGATCGTCGCCGCTTTCACCAGAAAGGACGCCTCGTGATGCCTGTATTCATCAGCTACCGCCACCCTGACCGCCTCGATGCGTTCGTGATCAACGAACGGCTCAAACTCGAAGGCATCAATACCTGCCTCGAACTGTTCGATCCCCAGGGGCAGACCACCGACGATATCTGCACCCTGTTCAACACCAACATCAACGCCTGCACCCACATGATCACCGTGCTTGGCCAAAGCGGCGTGGATGAATGGTGGGTGCCCTTCAGCCTCGGCAGCGCGACCCAACTGAACCGCCGCCTGGCCTTCTACCAATGCGAAGGCACCCTGCCCGGCTATCTGGAGCGCTGGCCGACACTGAACCGCCGCGAGCACATCGACCTGTTCGTCAGCGCCTACCACGATGAACAGACCTTCCGCCGCGCCATCAGCAAGGACGCCGCCGAAACCAACCGCAACAACGCCGAGTTTTTCCACGCCGATCTCAGGGCCCGCCTGCGCCGCGGCTTCTGAGAAAAACAAAACGCCCGCCGGGATCACTCCAGGCGGGCGTTTTTCATGGCCGGGGATTACTGCTTCTTGCCCGGCTCATCCATCTTCAGGACACCGTCCTCGAAGATGTTCAGCTTGTCGCGCAACTCCAGCGGCTGCATCGGCTCGGCTTGCGACTGCGGATCCGAAGCCCCGGGAGCGGCCGGTGCACCCGGAGCACCCGGCGTATCCGAAGGTGCCGGATTCTCCGGTGTCGACTGCTCGCCCTCGATGGCCCGCTGGGCACGCTTGGTCAGCACGACGATATCGATGCGGCGGTTGACCGGATTCAGCGGATGCTCGCGATCGAACAGCGATGACGAGGCGTAACCCACCACCCGCGCCACCTGGCTATCGGAATACCCGCCGGCAACCAGCGCACGCCGGGCGGCGTTGGCGCGGTTGGCCGACAGTTCCCAGTTGCCGTACTCGCCGCTGCCGGAATACGGCTTGGCGTCGGTGTGGCCGCTGACACTGATCTTGTTCGGCACCGTCTTGATGGTGTCGGCCATGGCCAGCAGGATGTCCTCGAAGTACGGCTTCAGGCGCGCGCTGCCGAGGTCGAACATCGGCCGGTTCTCGGCGTCGACGATCTGGATGCGCAGGCCATCCTGGGTGATCTCGAAGAGGATCTGGTCCTTGAACTTCTGCAGCTCGGGGCTCTGCTCGACCTTGTTCTGCAATTCCTGCAGGACCAGCTCAAGACGCTCGCGCTCCACCTGCTCGGCCAGGTTTTCGGCCTGTTCCGGGCTGACGATGCTGCTTTCCGGCGTCGGCTCGGCTTTCTGTTCAGGGTTGATGGTCTTTTCCGGGGCAAGCTCCGGCGAGCCACCGAGATCGATGATGTACGGCGTGCCACTTTCGGAGAACCCGATCGGGTCCTTGAAGTAACCGGCGATGGCGATCTTCTGTTCCGGCGTGGCTGTGGACAACAGCCAGAGCACCAGGAAGAACGCCATCATCGCCGTGGCGAAGTCGGCGAAGGCGATCTTCCACGCACCACCATGATGGCCGCCGCCGAAGCGCTTGACGCGCTTGATGATAATCGGCTGATTATTTTCCATGGATCAGCGACCGCGGACTGCTTGTTCCAGCTCGGCGAAGCTCGGACGGTGCTTCGGATAGAGCACCTTGCGTCCGAACTCGACCGCCAGCGAAGGCGGCATGCCGGAAGCCGAAGCCACCAGGGAAGCCTTGATCGCTTCGTAGGTATTGAGCTCTTCCTTGGCATCGTGGGCCAGGGAGGTGGCCAGCGGACCGAAGAAGCCATAGGCCGCGAGAATACCGAAGAAGGTACCGACCAGCGCCGCACCTACGTGCATGCCGATGGCCGCCTGGTCACCCTCGCCCAGGGAGGCCATGGTCACCACGATACCCAGTACCGCCGCAACGATACCGAAGCCGGGCATGCCGTCGGCGATACCGGTCACCGCGTGGGACGGGTGCTCCAGTTCTTCCTTCATGCTCAGCAGTTCCATGTCGAACAGGCCTTCCAGCTCGTGGGGAGCCATGTTGCCGGTGGACATGATGCGCAGGTAGTCGCAGACGAACGCGGTCATGCGCTCGTCCTTCAGCACCGCCGGGTACTTGGCGAAGATCGGACTCGCAGCGGCATCCTCGATGTCGCCTTCGATCGCCATCATGCCTTCGCGGCGGCTCTTGTTGAGGATCTCGTAGACCAGGCCGAGCACTTCTATATAGAAGGTGTGGGAGAAGCGGCTGCCAAACATGCTCAGCGACTTTTTCACCACATGCATGGTCATATAGCCAGGGTTGGCCTGCAGGAACGCACCGAAAGCGGCACCGCCGATGATCAGCACCTCGAAAGGCTGGATCAGGGCCGCGATCTTGCCGTGGGAGAGCACATATCCGCCTAGCACGCTCGCGAATACGACAATGATGCCGATAATTTTAGCCATAGATAGAAAGCACTTACTGTCGGGGTCTTGGGTGAGGACGGAAGTTAGTAAATCTCTTCTTCTACTTATCGGCAGTTCTGCGCCAGACTATAGCCAGTCAAGGCGAAAAGCCAGCTTGGCCCACTTCCAGCATGCCTAGTGAAACCATCGTGCCAACTACGAATCCGAAGACTCTCGACGCCTGGATCAAACTACTCGATGGCACCCAGCTACCGGTGCCCTGCCACAGTCACGATCGCGTGAAAGAGGCGATCGCCGACAGCCGCCGTTCGCTGCGCGACATTGCCGAAGTCATGCAGGATAGTCCGGCTTTGGTACTTGGGGTAATGCGCGAGGCGAACCGGCATACCCACACCACCATCGCCGAGCCTGCGGAAAACCTTGAGGTTGCCCTCAACCGCCTCGGCCTGGCCCGCGTCGATGCCTTGATGGAGCGCCTGACCACCGCACCGGTCGCGCAGATCCCCCTGGCCCTGCGCCAATTGCAGATGATCAGCCAGCACGCCAGCCAGCAGGCCAGCGGCCTGTTCGCCAGTCGCCTGGCGCGACTCTGGCAGGACATCCACTGGGGCAGCCTGCTGTTTCTCTCGCCACTCTGGCCACTGGCCCTGACCCACCCGCAACTGCTGGAAGAGTGGGAAGTGCGCGTGGTGCACCGCGGGGAACCGGCACCGAAGGTCGAGCGCGAACTGTTCGGCGTTCGCCTGCTCAGCCTGTGCCAAGGCCTTGCGGAGTTCTGGCGGCTGCCGACCTGGGTCACCCAGGGCTACCACCTGCTGCAGGAAGAACGCCGCTCGCTGGCCAAGGTCATGCACATCGCCCGCGACCACAAGAGCCCGCTGCGCCAACAGCAAAAGCTTGACGCTGCCCCGGAGCTGCGCCGCTGGCTGAACCACCCGGCCAACACCGTGCTGCTGGCCAACGGCGTGGCCCTGGCGGCGCAACATGCCTGGACCGGCCCGCATATCCAGCGCTGGCAGCAACTGATCAGCCTGTACTTGCAGGCGCCGCTGGAAGACGTGCAGATCCAGACTCACCAGCAAGCGGCGGCCAGTGCGNNAAGGCGTGTTCCATCCGGCCCAGATGCTCCTCTGGCCCAAGGACGCCCGCTACATTCCCCGCGGCATGCAACAGGCAGCCACCCCCGACACCAAGGCCCTGGGCGACTGGCGCAAGTTCTGCGCCGACCTGCTGACCGAGCCGAGCCCGTTCTCCAACGCCATGCACCTGACCACCTACGCCCGCGAAGCCCTGCAGGCCTGCGGGATGAAACGGGTGCTGCTGTTGATGAGCGACAAGACCCAAAGCTACCTGCGCGTCCATCAGGTGGCCGGCCTGCCGCAACAGGCCGCCAACCTCACCGTACCGGTGGAACAGAGCAAGCTGCTGCAACGCCTGCTCACCCAGTCTGCACAACTGCGCCTGACCCCGCAGAACCATGCCCAGTTCTCCGCCCTGCTGCCGGGCAGCCTGCGCGTGCTGTTCCGCGGCGAGCACCTGCTCCTGCGTTCGCTGTCGAACAACGGCAAGGTGATCATGGTCCTGATGGCCGACCAGGGCGGCGGCCCCTTCTCCGAAGTCAGCGTGCAGGCCTTCGGAAAAACCGCGCAATGCCTTGAGCGCGCGCTCGCCACCTTCAGCAACCGCGGCGCCTGACCCTGCGCTACAATCGCCACCCTCTGTTTCGCTCTGGAGTTTCTGGATGACTGACTTTTCTGGCTTGCCCCTGGTGATCGAACCGGCAGACCTGCAGGCGCGCCTCGATTCGCCGGAGTTGATCCTGGTCGACCTGACCAGCGTCAACCGCTACGGCAGCGGCCATGTCCCCGGTGCACGCTTCGTCGATCCCAAGCGCACGCAACTGGGTCAGCCACCGGCACCGGGCCTGGCACCGGCCAAGGCCGAGCTGGAAAAACTCTTCGCTGAACTGGGCCACCGCGCCGACGCCACCTACGTGGTCTATGACGACGAAGGCGGCGGCTGGGCCGGACGCTTCATCTGGCTGCTGGATGTCATCGGCCACCAGCGCTATCACTACCTCAATGGTGGTGTGCAGGCCTGGCCCGCCAACCTGCTGAGCACCGAGGTTCCGGCCAACGGCACGGCGCCGGTCAGCCTGGTGCTGCATGACGAACCCACCGCCACCCGCGAATACCTGCAAAGCCGTCTTGGCGCCGCCGACCTGGCCATCTGGGACGCGCGCAGCCCCGGCGAATACCGCGGCGAAAAAGTCCTCGCTGCCAAGGGCGGGCACATTCCCGGTGCGGTCAACTTCGAGTGGACCGCCGGCATGGACCTGAACGACGCCCTGCGCATCCGCAAGGACATGCCGCAGATCCTCGAACAGCTCGGCATCAGCAAGGACAAGGAAGTGGTCACCCACTGCCAGACTCACCACCGCTCGGGCTTCACCTACCTGGTGGCCAAGCACCTGGGCTACCCACGGGTCAAGGCGTATGCCGGCTCCTGGGGCGAATGGGGCAACCATCCGGACACGCCCGTCGAAGTTTAAGGAAACCCAATGAAATCCCGTTTGTTCATCATCAGCCAGTACCTGCTGCCCCACCACCTGCTCTCGCGTCTGGCCGGCTGCATTGCCGAGTGCCGCGTGCGCTGGTTCAAGAACGCCTTCACCAGCTGGTTCGCCAAGCGTTACCAGGTGGACATGTCCCAGGCCCTGGTCGAAGACGTCACTGCCTACGAGCACTTCAACGACTTCTTCACCCGCGCCCTGAAACCGGGTGCCCGCCCTCTCGACCAGACACCGGGTGCGATCCTCTGCCCGGCCGACGGCGCCATCAGCCAGCTGGGCCCGATCGAGCACGGCCGGATCTTCCAGGCCAAGGGCCACAGCTACAGCGCCCAGGAACTGCTCGGCGGCGACCCGGCCAATGCCGCGCCATTCATGGGCGGCGAGTTCGCCACCGTGTACCTGTCGCCGAAGGACTACCACCGCGTGCACATGCCGCTGGCCGGTACCCTGCGTGAAATGATCTACGTCCCCGGCCGCCTGTTCTCGGTCAACCAGACCACCGCCGAGAACGTCCCGGAGCTGTTCGCCCGCAACGAGCGCGTGGTGTGCCTGTTCGATACCGAGCGCGGCCCGATGGCCGTGGTGCTGGTAGGTGCGATGATCGTTGCCTCGATCGAGACGGTCTGGGCCGGCCTGGTCACCCCGCCGAAGCGCGAGCTGAAGACCTTCCGCTACGACGAAGCCTCCCGTGCACCGATCCATCTGGAAAAAGGAGCCGAACTGGGTCGCTTCAAGCTGGGTTCGACCGCGATCGTGCTGTTCGGTCCAGAGCAGGTGAAGTGGGCCGAAAGCCTCGGTGCCGGCTCGCCGGTCACCATGGGCCAGGGCCTGGCCCTGCCGCTCGCCCCACAAGCCTGACCCCGCAACGCAAATCGCCCCCTGTTCAGGGGGCGATCCTTTTCAGCCTGACGCCTTACTCCAGATGACTGCGGAAGCCGATCGGGCCTTCGTTGTCATAGGTGTTGGTGCCGTCGAGGCTCTTGCCACCATCGTTGGACTTGATCGCCAGAGCGACGACGCTCTGGTTATCGCGACCGCCGATGACCCACTCGCCACCCGGATGCCACGGGGCATCGTTGCCACCCCACTGGTTCTGGACTTCGTAGCGGTTGTGCGCGATGCGCTTGGCCTTGAAGCCGATCGGACCCTCGCCCGAGTAGGTCATCTGACCCTTGAAGGTCACACCACCGTCACCGGAACGGATATCGACGGCCACGACCTTCTGGTTGTCCCGCGCACCGAGTTGCCAGGTTCCGCCTGGATGCCACGGTGCACTGTTACCGCCCCATTGGTTCTGAACTGCGTACTTGTTCGCCATGAACTTCATCTCCTTGAAGTTGCTGATGGGAGGCCGGGCCAGTGTCCGGACCGGCCGTGCGACCCTCGGGATCGGGCCGCACGCGAGCAAGCCTAGCCGGCCTGCAAAGAACGCCAGGGAACAAGGGATGAATGGTTAGAACCATTCGCTCTATCAGGTATTGCCTTCGCGATCACGCATGCCCAGCAGATAAAGCACGCCATCCAGGCCCAGGGTGGAAATGGCCTGCTTGGCCGACTGGCGCACCAGCGGCTTGGCGCGGAAGGCCACGCCGAGGCCGGCGATAGCCAGCATCGGCAAATCGTTGGCGCCGTCGCCGACCGCGATGGTCTGTTCCATCTGCAAGCCTTCCTTGCGCGCCAGCTCGGCGAGCAGGTCAGCCTTGCGCTGGGCGTCGACGATCGGCTCGATGGCCACGCCGGTGACCTTGCCGTCGACCACTTCCAGCTCGTTGGCGAACACGTAGTCGATGCCCAGCTTGGCCTGCAGTTGCTTGGCGAAGTAGGTGAAGCCGCCGGAGAGGATCGCGGTCTTGTAGCCGAGGCGCTTGAGTTCGGCGAACAGGGTTTCGGCGCCTTCGGTCAGGCGCAGCGAGGCGCCGATTTCGTCCAGCACGTTGACGTCCAGCCCCTTGAGCAGCGCCAGGCGCTCCTTGAAGCTGGCGCGGAAATCCAGCTCGCCGCGCATGGCGCGTTCGGTGATTTCCGAGACCTGCTCGCCGACACCGGCGGCCTTGGCCAGCTCGTCGATCACTTCGGCCTCGATCAGGGTCGAGTCCATGTCGAACACCGCCAGGCGGCGGTTGCGGCGGAACAGCGAGTCCTGCTGGAAGGCGATATCGACACCCAGTTCCTGGGCAACGCTGAGGAATTCGGCACGCACGGCCTGCGGATCGGCCGGCTCGCCGCGCACCGAGAACTCGATGCAGCCCTTGCTCTGCTCCACCGGGGTATCCAGCGCCACGCGACCGGACAGGCGATCGATGTGGTCGATGTTAAGGCCGTACTGGGCAGTGATGGAGCTGACCCGTTGCAGCTGCTCGGCGGTGACCTTGCGGGTCAGCAGGGTAACGATATGGCGGGGCTTGCCCTGGTTGGCCACCCAGTTGCGATAGTCGTCTTCCGAGACCGGGGTGAAGCGCACCTGCTGGTTCAGCTCGTAGCCGGTGAACAGCAGGTCCTTGAGGACCGAGGAGCCCTGCTCGGTGCCGGGAATCTCGACCAGGATGCCGAACGACAGGGTGTCGTGGATCACCGCCTGGCCAATATCGAGAATGTTCACACCGCCACGGGCCAGAACGCCGGTAATGGCCGCGGTCAGACCCGGACGGTCCTCACCGGTGATGTTGATCAAGACGATTTCGCGCAAGACGGGCTCCAGGACGTGCAAAAAATGCGCATTCTACCGCCTTTTGCGGACCATCGGGCGCAGTCGATGCTTTGCCGCCCGAAGGTCGCTCGCTATACTGCGCAGCAATTTCTCCGTCATAAAGAGCCGCGCTCAGTGAACCGGCCCACGCCCGTCAAAACCGACAATTTCTTCCTGCTGATCTTCCGTGCCCTGCGTCAGCGTCGCGTGCCACTGGCACTGCGCATCGCCTGCCACAACATTTTCCTGGTGGCCCTGGCGCTGGTGATCTACGCCTGCGTGATGGGCTTGCAGTTCAGGGAAGCCATGCACGAGCAGGCCGACGCCCTGGGCCAGAGCCTGACCACCCAGACCGCGACCTCGGCCACCGAGCTGCTGGTGTCCAACGACATCCTCAGCCTCAATGTGCTGCTCGGCAACCTGGTGAAGAACCCGCTGGTGGCCCACGCCGCGATCTACAGCGTGGACAACCGCATCCTCGCCGAAGCCGGTCAGCGCCCGAAGAACGGCCTGCTGGGCGAGGCCGAAGGCCTGTACCAGACCAAGATCACCTTCCAGGACGTCACCGCCGGGCAATTGCGCATCAGCCTGGACATGAGCCAGTTCCAGCAGCCGATGACCATCAGCATGCAGAGCATGGGCATCCTCGCCGGTATCCTCCTGGCCCTGGCATTGACCATGAGCCTGCGCCTTGGCCGCTACGTCTCCACGCCGCTGCTGCAACTGCGCGTCTGGTTGCGCGACCTCGACGAATACACCCCGGCCACCGAGCGCCAGGACGAGATCGGCGACCTTGCCCGCCAGTTGCATGCGCGCTTCGCGCCACCGCCAAAGCCGGTCGAGCCGGAACCGGAAATCGAGGACGATTTCGAGGAAGAAGCCGAGCCCTTCGAAGTGCGTGACCTGCGTGATCCGGACTTCGACGAGGCACCGGCAGTGGTGCGTCCAGCCAAGCGTGTGGTGGAAGCGGAAGAAGACGAGGACGACGAGGCCTTTGCCGACCTGCGTGACGACGTCGTACCGGCCGCAGCTGCGGTC
>DQAA01000606.1 GCA_003523465.1 Pseudomonas sp. | reverse complement strand
GGCGCCATTACCCAGCTCGATCTGCCGACGCTCGCCCACACCGGTCATGTAGTCGGCATGCCAGCTCGGCGGCGCGCTGACCGCGGCGATGGCCGTGCCACCTGCGACCAGCCCGAGCATCTTCAACACGCGGCGCCGGCCCAGGTCCGCCGAGGCGCGCCGGAGCACGGGGATGGTCTGTTCGGCATCGGGCAGGTGGCTGGCCTGGAACATCCCGGCCATCTGCTGCAGGCGTTGCCAGGCCAGTTGATGGCGAGGATCGCGGTGCAGCCATTCATTGAACGGCGCTTGCAGCTCGGGATGACCGCGAAGCTTCATCTGCCACTCGATGGCAGCGCGGACCATGGCCTCGGGGAGGTGCTCTTCAGGCAGGCTCATATCGGGGTCTCGAAACAGAGGCGATAACAATGCAGCAAAGCATTGGCCACATGGCGCTCGACGGTACGGCTCGATACCCCGAGCCGGGTTGCCACCTGCGCATGGGTCAGCCCGCCCAGCTGGTACAGCAGGAAGGCCTCTCGCGCTGCCGGCTTGAGCCCTTCGAGCATCTGTGCGATGCGCTCCAGGGATTGCAGGGCTTCATGGCGCACCTGCGGCGAGGGATAGCTGGCCTCCGGCAGATGGGTCAGGGCTTCGAGGTAGGCGCGTTCCAGGGCGTCGCGGCGCCAATGGTCGATGACCAGGCCACGGGCGATGCGCGCCAGCAGTGCACGGGGCGCACGGTTGGTCACCGGTTGATTGCGCACCAGCAGGCGCACGAAGGTGTCTTGGGCCAGGTCCGCGGCCTGCTGCGAGCAGCCCACCGAACGCCNNTGATGAGTGCCGTAGAGCACCTCGAAAGGAACGATGGAATCCGCTTCATGTAGCGACATGGCACCCCTCCGGAGCCGAACGGCTGAAATACGGGGCGCACATTAATAGCGAATCATTCTTATTTCAATATATGATTCAGGCTTTGTTGTCTGAAGCGTCCTCAATATGTTCGTTGCTCACAAGCGGGTGCCCGCACTGGCATTGCCCGCTTCTTTGAAGAAGCGGGCAATGCCAACAATGAACTGAGGACGAGAAGCTATCCGGACCGACGCGACCATGTGTCTAGGCCGACAGCCTCGCTCTGAAATCATTGAGGCGAACCCCAAGCTGTTGGCAGATAACTGCTGCCCACGCCTCATGGCCTTTCTCATTCAAGTGAATGCCATCAGCGCTATACAGATCCTGTGTCGAGTCCGTACCCAGGATGCTCATATCTGTCCTAATCAGCGACAACCACGGATTGGATTTTGCGTACTCAAGAGTCTTGTTCACGTAGGTTTCATACGGCGCATACGGCAGTTGAACGCGCGGCTTTGGAGGAATGGCCAGAACGAACTGCTTGTCACCCTGTACTGCCGCATCCCATTGCCTGAGACACGCATCGAGTTCGAGCACGTACTCGTCAGGTATACGGTGTTTCGAGGCCGCACTGATGAAGTTGTTCGTTCCCAGTGAAATGAATATCAGGGTTTTGCCACTACGAGCATTTACATGCGGCACGATGCTGGACATGCGCTCTTCGGTGGCAAAATCGGAGAAGCCTTGGGAACCCTCCGGCGCGCACCACACAAAGGGAACATCGATTTTTCCTCGAGTGAAGAGTTCGCCATGCTGATACAGGATTCTGCCGCCGACACATTCGAATTTGATGCGTCTTCTCGCCGCCCCCCCAAAGCCGGAAACTGCAACGTCGATATCACCCGTTGATCCGGCCCCATCAGCCACACCGGATGCAACTACCTTGTCACCCACTGAAACCTGCCAACGCCCGCCTTCGCTGAGAACCGGATGAAACGCAAACTTCACGGTGGACGAGGATCGACCGAGCGCCGCAATCCAGTGTTCGTTGCCCATGTTCACCAGATTTCCGCAGGCACCGCCCTTTGCAAACCCATCCTCTAGACTGTCGGTCCACCCGTACTTCGAGGTGAGTACCTGGTAGGGCTCCATCAATGTTTCGTACGCTTCCACTTTTCTTAGGTGAAAGCCTCGGTCGCAGCTATTCAGAATGGACCTTGAAACCCGCCCCATCACCCCGCCATGAAACCCACGTGTCTGCCCAGTTCCACTGGAGTTCGAATCGCCTAGCATCAGAACTTTTTGATAGTTCAAAACTGACCCAGAAAAAATCGACAGTCGAGTTCCACTATCAACGACAGGCTCACTACCAACTCTCCCGGCATAGGCAGGAAGCACCCAGGAGGCTAGTCCCGCACACGCTCCGACTCCCGATAGTCTGAGCAATTTACGCCTTGAAAGAGCCATTGCCTTGATATCATCCGTGAAAAAGTGCGGCATTTTCGACGAGCAATCTAGACGGGTCAATAACAAACGAAAAACTCGATTGCCTCTTGACACATTTTTGCGAGTCGAACCTCAAGGCCCATCTCGATAGCCAAGATTCCACGAAGCCCGCAACGCCGCTTTCTTCAAGGCATGCACCTGCGCCGGATCCACCTGCCGAGTGATGTTCTGCACCGTCGCCACCAGCGCAACCGCGCCGATGAACTCGGCATTCAAGCCCAGGATCGGCGCGGCGATCGCCGAAATGCCCAAGGTCTCCTCCTCGATCGCCGCCGCCCAGCCCTGTACCTTGACCTCCGCTACCTGGCGCTTCAATTCCTGACGATCGGTCACCGTATTCACGGTCACCGCCGGCAACTCCGTCACCCCCAATTGATCCACTCCCAGTTGCCGGGCAAAGGCCAGTGCCACCTTGCCCTGGGCGTTGCAGTGCAGTTGCAGTTCGGTGCCGGTACGCACGCCGATTTCCAGGGCCGACTTGCCCAGCACCGTGTCCACCACCACCAGCCGCCGCCCCTGCAAGACCGAGAGCACCACCGAAAGACCCAACTCGTCACGCAGATCCCGCAGGGCATCGGCCGAAGCGCTGAGCAGGTCGATGCCCCCTGCCGCCGCCTGCCCCAGCACGTAAGCCTGGACCCCGAGGCGATAACGCGAGGTCTGCGGGTTCTGGCTCAGGTAACCACGCTCCACCAGGGTTTTCAGGTGGCGAAATACCGAACCCTTGGTCGCACCCAACTGCACGGCCAGCTCGCTGACACCGATTTCATCGTTCGCAGCCGCTACCCGCTCCAGCACATCCAGCGCCAGTTGTACCGAGCGCACGCCGCCCGTTGCCGCTTCGTCCTTCATCGCGAAAACCCCTGATGCATGAAAAAGGTACTGCGTTCGCACAGGCGAAACGCAGCAGTGGCCGGACTATCACGCAGATTCACTGGCATTTACAACCCCCGCCGCCCTCGCTTCAGCTATGAAAAGGCACGTCGCCTTCAGTTAACTCGATGATTTCGATGGATTTATTCGCAAGACCTACACCGCACCGCGCATCTAAGTTCTCTCAGCGAAAAACCATTCTTTTAAAAGAAACAAAAATGATTTGACGAAATTCAACGCCGGTCGTAAAAATGAAACCACGTACCGCATACGCATACAAAAATCGCAATGAGGAAACCGTCATGACAGCTCGTGGTTCGGCTCTGGCCCAGCGTGATATCGCCTACCACCTCCACCCCCAGACCAACCTGCGCCTGCACGAAGAGGTCGGTCCGCTGCTGATGGAGCGTGGCGAGGGGATCCATGTGTTCGATGAGCAGGGCCGACGCTATATCGAAGGCATGTCCGGCCTGTGGTGCGCGACCCTGGGTTTCAGCCAGCCGCGCCTGGCCGAGGCGGCCTACCAGCAACTGCTCAAGCTGCCTTACCAACAGACCTTCGCCCACCGCAGCCATGGCCCGGCCGCCGACCTGGCGGCGTTGCTGATCGAACATGCCCCGGCCGGCCTGACCAAGGCGGTATTCCAAAGCTCCGGCTCGGAAGCCGTGGAA
>DQAA01000611.1:2320-5071 GCA_003523465.1 Pseudomonas sp. | reverse complement strand
CCCAGGCGCTGGCAGTGTTCGTCGCTCAGTGTCAGGCAGATCAGGCCGCGCGCTTCGCGGGCCATGAAGCTGATGGCGGCGGCGTCGCAACGCTCGGCGGCGATCAGCAGGTCGCCTTCGTTTTCACGGTCTTCGTCGTCCACCAGCAGGACCATCTTGCCCTGGCGATAGTCTTCGAGGATTNNTTGAAAGCCATGCTGCGCGCTCACTTTATTCGGTCCGAGGCTCGGACTATGGTTCGGTAAAAATTATGGTATACCATAATACCAATTAACCCGTTAAGAGGAGCTTGACCCATGAAGGCCTACTGGATTGCCCATGTCGATGTGACCGATCCGCAGCAATATCAGCAGTACACCCAGCGCGCACCGGCGGCCTTCGCGGCATTCGGTGGCAAGTTGCTGGCCCGTGGCGGGCGCAGCGAGGCGANNAGTGTAGTGATCGAATTCGACTCGTATGAGCAGGCCGTCGCGTGCTACCGCTCGGCCCAGTATCAGGAAGCCTGCAGCCACCGGCAGGGGGTGGCCAAGGCGGAGGTGATCATCGTGGAAGGCTACGAGCCCTGATCGACAGGGCTCGCAGTGTCGCGGCTCAGGCCATGCCTGGCAGTTCGTGGGGACGCAGGTCGAACACCAGCACTTCGGCATCCTGGCCGCCGCGCAGCTCGATGATCTGCTCCTGACGCAAGCGCACGCCGTCGCCTTCCTTCAGTTGCAGGCCGTTGAGCACCACGCTGCCGCGAGCGACGTGGACGTAGGCGTTGCGATCCGCCGGCAGTTTCAGCACGGCGCTTTCGTCACCGTCGAACAGGCCGGCGAAGACCCGGGCATCCTGGCGGATCTGCAGCGAACCATCGGCACCGTCCGGCGAGATGATCAGCTTGAGCCGGCCGCGTTTTTCCTCGGCGCTGTAGTTCGCCTGCTGGTAGCGCGGCTCGACGCCACCCACCGCCGGGACGATCCAGATCTGCAGGAAATGCACCGGCTCGTCGTGGGAATGGTTGAACTCGCTGTGGGTCACGCCGCTGCCGGCACTCATCAGTTGCACATCGCCGGGGCGGATCACCGAACCGGTGCCCATGCTGTCCTTGTGCTCCAGCGCGCCTTCCAGCACGTAGGAGAAGATCTCCATGTCGCGGTGCGGGTGCTGGCCGAAGCCCTTGCCTTCGCTGACCCGGTCATCGTTGATCACCAGCAGGTCGGAAAAACCCTGCTCGGCCGGGTTGCGGTAGTGGGCGAACGAGAAGGTGTGGAAGGATTTCAGCCAGCCATGGTTGGCCAGGCCGCGATCGGAAGCTTTGCGCAGGGTCAGCATGATGAATCTCCTTGTCAGGTCGGGGTTGCGAAAGGGCAACCGCGTTTCGATGGGGTTAGATTACTGTTTACCGACCGGTGCAATAAGTAGATGGCAATGGAATCACTGTCATTCTGAAGTGGACAATTGCCAAGGCTTTTCCGATTCACCTGTAGGACAGGTCATAATGCGTCGCCCTGTTTTCCTGATATTCGGTGACTCCCTTCGATGAAAAGCGTGGCCATGGTGCTGTTCCCGGACTTTCTCCTGCTCGACATGGCGGGGCCGCTGGAGGTGTTCTCCATTGCCAACCGGTACCTGAAACCCGAGGACCATTACCAGCTCACCACCCTCGTGGCGGTGCCAGGGGCGATTCGTGCGTCCAACGGGATCAATGTCCTGCCGGACGCCTTGATCGACCCGCAGCAGGGGCAGTGGGACTTGCTGCTGGTGCCCGGCGGTCCGGGGGCCTACAACGAAATCTGTCCGCCGCTGAGCCTGTGGCTGAAGGACGTCGCCAGCCGTGCCCGGTGCTACGGCTCGATCTGCACCGGCGCCTTCATCCTCGGCCATGCCGGGTTGCTCGACGGCTTTCGCTCGACCACCCATTGGCACTACACCGAACGCTTGATCAAGGCGTTCCCCGCGACCCAGGTGGAAACGGACCAGATCTTCGTGCGCGATCGTCAGTTGATCACCTCAGGCGGTGTCACGGCGGGTATCGACCTGGCGTTGGCGGTGGTCGCCGAGGACCACGGCAAGAAGGTCGCCCAGGACGTGGCCAAGGTGTTGCTGGTGGTGATGAAACGCCAGGGCGGCCAGGCCCGGTTCAGTCCGCTGGCAGGGGAGGTGCCCAAGGAGGAGACGCCGATCACCCGGGTACAGCGCCATGTGCTGGAGCATCTCGACGAACCGTTCGGCATCGAGCGCATGGCGGCGCTGGCGGCCATGAGCCCGCGGCATTTTTCCCGGGTGTTCATGCGCGAGGTGAACATGACGCCGATGGCCTTCCTGCAGAACGCCCGCATCGACCGGGCGCGGGAGTTGCTGGAAAGCGAGGACCTGCCGCTGAAGACCGTGGCCTGGCGCAGCGGGTTTGGCAGTGTGCGGTATATGCGCCAGGTGTTCAGCGAAAGGCTGGGCGTCACCCCCAGCGAATACCGCGAGCAGTTCGGCTAAAGGTTGGTGTTGTCTGACCGGGCCAATCGCTGGCAACGCCAGCTCCCACAGAGTCCGTAGTGCACATGAAACCTGTGGGAGCCGGCGTTNNCGATGAGGCCATCAGCAACAGCAGAAGTCTGTGGTTGATTCCGCAAGGCCCATGTTCAACCGAAAACAAAAAGGGGCGCCTTCTCAGGCGCCCCTTTCTTTCACGCAGCGGACTCTATCAAGCCCACGGACGATCACCGTTCTCGTCCTTGACCCGGGTCGGCAGACCCATCACGTCAAGGGCATGCA
>DQAA01000611.1:0-2279 GCA_003523465.1 Pseudomonas sp. | reverse complement strand
CCACTGGCGGTACACCGGCGGTGTAGGAAATGCCCTGGCTGTCGGTCTCGGCGTAGGCTTCTTCGTGGTCGGCCACGTTGTAGATGAAGATCTCGCGCGGCTGGCCATCCTTGGTGCCCTTGACCAGGTCACCGATGCAGGTCTTGCCGGTGTAGCCAGGGGCCAGCGAGGACGGGTCAGGCAGCACGGCCTTGACCACTTTCAACGGCACCACTTCCAGGCCTTCGGCAGTCTTCACCGGTTGCTCGGACAGCAGGCCGAGGTTCTTCAGCACGGTGAACACATTGATGTAGTGCTCGCCGAAGCTCATCCAGAAACGCACGTTGGGCACGTCGAGGTTTTTCGACAGCGAGTGCACTTCATCGTGGCCGGTGAGGTAGAGGTTCTGCGAGCCGACTACCGGCAGGTCGTCGGTGCGCTTCACTTCGAACATGGTGTTGCTGGTCCACTGGCTGTTCTGCCAGCTCCACACCTGTCCGGTGAATTCACGGAAGTTGATTTCCGGATCGAAGTTGGTGGCGAAGTATTTGCCGTGGGACCCGGCATTGACGTCGAGAATGTCGATCGAGTCGATGCGGTCGAAATACTGTTGTTTCGCCAGCGCCGCGTAGGCGTTGACCACACCCGGGTCGAAACCGACACCAAGAATGGCCGTGATGTTCTTCTGCTGGCACTCTTCGAGGTGTTTCCACTCGTAGTTGCCATACCAGGGCGGGGTTTCGCAGATCTTGCCCGGTTCTTCGTGGATCGCGGTGTCCAGGTAGGCCACACCGGTATCGATGCAGGCACGCAGCACCGACATGTTGAGGAAGGCGGAACCGACGTTGATGACGATCTGCGATTCGGTCTCGCGGATCAGCGCCTTGGTCGCCTCGACATCGAGTGCATTGAGCGAGAAGGCCTGGATGTCGGCGGGAACCTTGAGGCTACCCTTGGCCTTGACGCTGTCGATGATGGCCTGGCATTTGGAGATGTTCCGCGACGCAATTGCAATACGACCGAGTTCGTCGTTGTGCTGCGCGCACTTGTGGGCCACCACCTTGGCGACACCTCCTGCACCAATGATAAGAACGTTCTTCTTCAATTCTCTATCTCTCCTTATCTGCCAGCTCAGGAAAGGCTGGACAGGTAGTCTTCGAAACCGAACTCACGAACCACCTCGACGCTACCGTCGAGTTGTTTCACTACGATGGACGGCATTTTCAGGCCGTTGAACCAGTTTTTCTTGACCATGGTGTAGCCCGCGGCGTCGATGAACGACAGCCGATCGCCGATGGTCAGCGGACGATCGAATTGGTACTCGCCGAAGATGTCGCCGGCCAGGCACGATTTGCCGCAGACCATGTAGGTGTGCTCGCCATCGTTGGGGGCCATCTTGGCGTTGAGACGGTAGATCAGCAGGTCGAGCATGTGCGCTTCGATCGAGCTGTCGACCACGGCCAGGTGCTTGCCGTTGAACAGGGTGTCGAGCACGGTCACTTCCAGCGAGGCGCTGTTGGTGATCGCCGCTTCGCCCGGCTCCAGGTAGACCTGTACGCCGTAGGTTTCGGAGAACGACTTCAGGCGCGCGCAGAACGCATCCAGGGCATAGCCTTCGCCGGTGAAGTGGATGCCGCCGCCGAGGCTGACCCATTCGACCTTGTGCAGCAGGTGGCCGAAGCGTTCCTCGATGGTGCCGAGCATCTTGTCGAACAGCTCGAAATCGCCGTTCTCGCAGTTGTTGTGGAACATGAAGCCGGAGATCTGCTCGATCACGCCTTCGACCTTGACCGGGTCCCACTCGCCGAGGCGGCTGAACGGACGGGCCGGGTCGGCCAGCAGGTAGTCGGAGCTGCTCACCTGCGGGTTGACCCGCAGACCGCGGACCTTGCCCTCGGACGCCTCGGTGAAGCGCTGCAGCTGGCCGATGGAGTTGAAGATGATCTTGTCGCAGTTGGCCAGCATCTCTTCGATTTCATCGTCGGCCCAGGCCACGCTGTAGGCGTGGGTCTCGCCTTCGAACTTCTGGCGGCCGAGCTTGAGCTCGTAGAGCGACGACGAGGTGGTGCCGTCCATGTACTGCTGCATCAGGTCGAACACCGACCAGGTGGCGAAGCACTTGAGTGCCAGCAGGGCCTTGGCCCCGGAGTTTTCGCGCACGTAGGCGATCTTCTCCAGGTTGCTCAGCAGCTTGGTTTTGTCGATGAGGTAGTACGGGGTCTGGATCACTTATAAGGCTCCGGGTAGGCCAGCCAAAAAAAGAGCCGCATTGTGCCCGTACTCGATACATATCGAAAGGG
>DQAA01000414.1:3269-5143 GCA_003523465.1 Pseudomonas sp. | reverse complement strand
CGCAGCAGGATGGACACGCCGTAGCCCGCGAACAGCGGCGGGATGTGCCGGCGGATTTCCTCCAGGCCGTCGAACAGCTCCAGGGAGTGCACGCCGGCGGCCACCACGACATGTCGCGCCGGCAGGTGGCGACCGTCCTGCAGGGCCACGCCAGTGGCGCTCCAGCCTTCGCTAAGGACTGCGCGGGCATTGCCATCGATGATCTCGCCATCGCAGCCGAGCAGCGCGGCATCGAGTTTTTCCAGCAGCAGCGGCGCGTCGATGGCGTTTTCATCGGGAATCAGCAGGGCCTGCATCGGCCGCACCAGGTCGTTGGCCTTGACCCAGTCCAGCCCGGTGGGGGCGACCGGGGTGTAGAACGTCTGGTAGTCCAGCAGCGCTTGCTCGATGGCGGCGTAGTTGACGCTGTCGATATCGGCCATGCCGGCGGAGTTGAGGATGACATGGGTACCGCAGGCACTGAGGAGCCCGGCGGGGTTGCCGCTGGCCCGGGTCAGGCGTTCGTTCCAGCGGGCCCAGAGGCTTTTCGCCTGGATATCCATGGCCAGCTTGAGACGCCCGTATTCGCTACCCAGCAGTCCGCGGGTGACTTCGCCGAAACAGCCGTTCATCGCCCCGGCGGCACGGGAGGCTGCGTTGTGTCGGGCGGTTTCGCCGACCCGGCAGACACGCAGGCCGCGGCTGGCCAGTTCGAATGCGATGGACGCGCCGACAGCACCGCTGCCGACCACAACAACGTCATGGATCATGGTTGCCTCCCGCGATAGCGAAACCGAAAAACAGGACGGCTGGCACTGTAGGAGTGCAATGCCAGGAGACAAGCTGCCGGCTTGTCTCGGACCCGTCCGAATGTCCAGGGAGAACAACGCGGACAAAGGGTGGGATTGCCCGTGTGCGTTATTCCACCGCTCGACAGCACGGCGAAGACACTAGGGGGAAAGTTGCAGGGGAACAACTACCCGAACAGGCGGGTTAATTCGTGTAGGAAACTTCGTAATTGAGAGACTTATAAACTCGCTTTCATCAAAGCGAACAAGGCGTGAACACTTTCAACAACACCGTTTGGCAGTTGGCCGCGCACGGCAAACATTCACCTCAAATCAATCCCAGTGCCGCCGCCCTGGCCGCCGCCAATACACGGTTGGGCGAGTCGAACTTGCGCAGGATGCTCTTGATATGGAAGTTCACGGTGTGTTCGGAAAGTTCGAGGATCGCGGCGATGCCCTTCGAACATTTGCCATCGGCGATCCAGCGCAGGATCGAGGTTTCCCGTTCACTGAGCAGGATCGGGGAATAGATGCCTTCGACCCGTTCCAGATGTTCTTCGAGCAGTTCCAGCAGGCTGCGAAGTTGCAGTTTCAGCGGCAAGCGTTCCGTGGCCTTGATCACGCCCTTGCGCCGGGCGACGCACAGCACCTGCCAGGTACCGTCGCGGCTGCGCTGGGTGAAGGTGGCGCCGCAGCCATGACCGTGCAGGCTGCCGATGGCGTCCTGCTGTTCATCCCAGAACAGCAGGCCGGGTGGCGGGCATTGGTTCTGGGCGCCAAGCCATTCCGCCGGGTAGGTGCCGGTGAACCAGGGGCAGGTCTGGCTGAACGGCACGGCGCGGCGGCGGCCCCAAGCGAAGCACTCGAAACCCAGGGCACGGGTCAGGCGCGAGGTTTCGCCGAACAGTTCGTCGGGGGTGTGGCAGTCGTCGAAGCAGGTATTGGCTTCGAGCCACCAGTGCATGAAGTCGGGGGTGGGCCTCATTGGCGGGAGTCCTGTCCTTGATGTAGTGCTCTCAAGGGCCTCATCGCTGGCAAGCCAGTTTCCCCAAGGTCTGCGGCACACGCGATCCCTGTGGGAGCTGGCTTGCCAGCGATAGGGCCATC
>DQAA01000414.1:0-3248 GCA_003523465.1 Pseudomonas sp. | reverse complement strand
AAAACAGGGCAGCCCCGCTCATCCCCTGAAACCTCCAACCCTCGCCCACACGCCGCTTTTGGAACGATGGTGCGGAAATTGCTATCACTGTGATGTCGGGCCGCGACCGGTAACGGTGCACGGCCAACCCCAATATCCGCCGCTTCACAAGGACTACACGATGAAAAAAGCATGGCTGACGCTTTCCGCTGTTGCTCTGTGTCTGGCTGCCGGCAGTACCTTCGCCAAGGAATACAAAGAGCTGCGCTTCGGCGTCGATCCTTCCTATGCACCGTTCGAATCCAAGGCCGCCGACGGCAGCCTGGTGGGCTTCGATATCGATCTGGGCAACGCGATCTGCAAGGAACTCAAGGTCACCTGCAAATGGGTCGAAAGCGATTTCGACGGCATGATTCCGGGCCTCAAGGCCAACAAGTTCGACGGCGTGATCTCGTCGATGACCGTCACCCCGGCCCGCCAGAAGGCCATCGATTTCTCCGAGGAACTGTTCTCCGGCCCGACCTCGCTGGTCTACAAGAAGGGTTCCGGGCTGAGCGCCGACACCGCGTCGCTCAAGGGCAAGAGCGTCGGCTATGAGCAGGGCACCATCCAGGAAGCCTACGCCAAGGCCGTGCTGGACAAGGCCGGGGTCAAGACCGTGGCCTACCAGAACCAGGACCAGGTCTACGCCGACCTGATCTCCGGCCGCCTCGATGCCTCGATCCAGGACATGCTGCAGGCCGAGCTGGGCTTCCTCAAGTCCGAGAAAGGCGCCGGTTATGAAGTGAGCGAGCCGGTCAACAGCGATCTGTTGCCGTCCAAGACCGCCATCGGCATCCGCAAAGGTAACACCGAGCTGCAGACGCTCCTGAACAAAGGTATCAAAGCGTTACACGATGATGGCACCTACGCCGAAATCCAGAAGAAGCACTTCGGTGAGCTGAACCTCTACAGCGGTAAATAACCGTTGCAACAGTGCCCGCCCGACAACGGCGGGCACTTTTATTTCTGCCTTGGGGTTCGCCTCCATGCTTGACGACCTGCTCGCCCTCCTCGGGCTTTCCGCGTTCAGTCTGAAAGGGTTCGGCCCGCTGCTTTGGCAGGGCACCTTGATGACCGTGCAACTGGCCTTCATGTCCCTGCTGGTCGCGGTCGGCCTCGGCCTGATCGGCGCCAGCGCCAAACTCTCGCCGATCCGCATGCTGCGGGTGCCGGCCCAGCTCTACACCACGCTGATTCGCGGCGTGCCGGACCTGGTGCTGATGCTGCTGATCTTCTACAGCCTGCAAACCTGGCTCACCAGCCTCACCGACTACATGGAATGGGAATACATCGAGATCGACCCGTTCGCCGCCGGGGTCATCACCCTGGGCTTCATCTACGGCGCCTATTTCACCGAGACCTTCCGCGGCGCCATCCTTGCCGTGCCCCGGGGCCAGGTGGAAGCCGCCACGGCCTATGGCCTCAAGCGCATGCAGCGCTTTCGCTTCGTGGTCTTCCCGCAGATGATGCGCTTCGCCCTGCCGGGCATCGGCAACAACTGGATGGTGATGCTCAAGGCCACCGCACTGGTGTCGATCATCGGCCTGGCTGACCTGGTCAAGGCCGCCCAGGACGCCGGCAAGAGCACCTACCAGCTGTTTTTCTTCCTGGTCGTGGCGGCGCTGATCTACCTGGCCATCACCAGCACCTCGAACCTGGTCCTGCGCTGGCTGGAACGGCGCTATAACGTCGGCACCCGGGAGGCGCGGCGATGATCGAATTGCTCCAGGAATACTGGCGGGCCTTCCTCTACACCGACGGCACCCACATCACCGTCNNCGGCCTGGCAATGACCCTGTGGCTGCTCAGCGCCTCGCTGCTGATCGGCTTCCTCGTGTCGATTCCGCTGTCCATCGCCCGGGTCTCGCGGCGCCTGTGGCTGCGCTGGCCGGTGCAGTTCTACACCTACCTGTTCCGCGGCACCCCGCTCTATATCCAGCTGCTGATCTGCTACACCGGGATCTACAGCCTCGCCGCGGTACGCGAGCAGCCGATGCTGGATGCGTTCTTCCGCGATGCGATGAACTGCACCATCCTCGCCTTCGCCCTGAACACCTGCGCCTACACCACGGAGATCTTCGCCGGGGCGATCCGCAGCATGCACCACGGTGAAATCGAAGCGGCCCGCGCCTACGGCCTGCACGGCTGGAAACTCTATGCTTACATCATCATGCCGTCGGCCCTGCGCCGGTCGCTGCCGTTCTACAGCAACGAGGTGATCCTGATGCTGCACTCGACCACGGTGGCCTTCACCGCTACCGTGCCGGATATCCTGAAAGTCGCCCGGGATGCCAACTCGGCGACCTTCCTGACCTTCCAGTCGTTCGGCATCGCGGCGCTGATCTACCTGTGTGTCACCTTCACCCTGGTCGGCCTGTTCCGCCTCGCCGAACGGCGCTGGCTGGCCTTCCTCGGCCCCGCTCACTAGGACTGACTTCCAATGCACCACAAGACCCATGATCTGCTGGCCCCGGTCCCCGGCATCGCCCGGCAGATCCACAGCTTCCACTTCGGCCCGCGGGCCGGTGGCAAGATCTACATCCAGGCCTCGCTGCACGCCGACGAACTGCCCGGCATGCTGGTGGCCTGGCACCTCAAGCAACGCCTGGCCGACCTCGAAGCCCGCGGCCTGCTGCGCAAGGAGCTCGTCCTGGTGCCGGTGGCCAACCCGGTGGGCCTGGAGCAGGTACTGATGGACGTGCCCCTGGGCCGCTACGAGCTGCAGAGCGGCGAGAACTTCAACCGCCGCTTCGTCGACCTCAGCGACCAGATCGGCGACCAGATCGAAGGCCACCTCAGCCAGGACCCGCAACACAACCTGGCACTGATCCGCGAATACCTGCGCCGCGGCCTGGACGCCCATCCGGCCAACACCCCGCTGCAATCCCAGCGCCTGACCCTGCAACGCCTGGCCTGCGACGCCGATATGGTCCTCGACCTGCATTGCGACTTCGAGGCGGTGGAGCACCTCTACACCACGCCGGAAGCCTGGGACCAGGTCGAGCCGCTGTCACGCTACCTCGGGGTCCAGGCCAGCCTGCTCGCCACCGACTCCGGCGGGCAGTCCTTCGACNNTCACCCTGGTCTGGTGGCAACTGCAACAGCGTTTCGGCAAGCAGTTCCCGATCCCCATGGGCAGTTTCTCGGTGACCGTCGAACTGCGCGGCCAGGGCGACGTCAGCCACCCGCTGGCCGAGGCCGACTGCGAGGCGATCATCCAGTACCTG
>DQAA01000215.1 GCA_003523465.1 Pseudomonas sp. | reverse complement strand
AGGGAGATACGACGACGCTCTTCGTCGATGTCCAGAACCATGACTTCCACTTCGTCGCCAACCTGAACGACTTTCGACGGGTGGATGTTCTTGTTGGTCCAGTCCATTTCGGAAACGTGCACCAGACCTTCAACGCCTTCTTCCAGCTCAGCGAAGCAGCCGTAGTCGGTCAGGTTGGTGACGCGCGCCATGACGCGGGTGCTTTCCGGGTAGCGAGCCTTGATAGCAACCCATGGGTCTTCACCCAGTTGCTTCAGACCCAGGGAAACGCGGTTGCGCTCGCGATCGTACTTCAGAACCTTGACATCGATCTCGTCGCCAACGTTGACGATTTCCGATGGGTGCTTGATACGCTTCCAGGCCATGTCGGTGATGTGCAGCAGGCCGTCTACGCCGCCCAGGTCCACAAATGCGCCGTAGTCGGTGAGGTTCTTGACGATACCCTTGACTTGCTGGCCTTCCTGCAGCGATTCCAGCAGAGCTTCGCGCTCGGCGCTGTTTTCGGCTTCCAGGACACTGCGACGGGAAACGACAACGTTGTTGCGCTTCTGGTCCAGCTTGATGACCTTGAATTCCAGCTCTTTGCCTTCGAGGTGGGTGGTGTCGCGCACAGGGCGGACATCAACCAGGGAGCCCGGCAGGAACGCACGGATACCGTTAACGTCGACAGTGAAGCCGCCTTTAACCTTACCGTTGATAACGCCCTTGACCACTTCTTCGGCGGCGAAAGCTGCTTCCAGAACAATCCAGCACTCGGCGCGCTTGGCTTTTTCACGGGACAGTTTGGTTTCGCCAAAGCCGTCTTCCACCGCGTCCAGCGCAACGTGAACTTCGTCACCGACCTTGATGGTCAGCTCGCCAGCTTCGTTGTAGAACTGCTCGAGCGGGATGACGCCCTCGGATTTCAGACCAGCGTGGACAGTAACCCAGTCACCGTCGATATCGACAACGATACCGGTGATGATCGCACCTGGTTGAAGGTTGAGGGTTTTCAGGCTTTCTTCAAAGAGTTCTGCAAAGCTTTCGCTCATTTTAATTCCTGTAGATTCGGGCGATAAATCCGCCCATCAGCCACACTCCAGACAATGTGGGTTTCGTTCATAGTAAGGGCCGCCTGCAGGACGTTGACTGGTAATCCTGCAGCCTTCCCGGGTCATCCGGCGATATCGCGTAGTGCGACTTCACTCAGAATGCGTTCCAGCACCTGCTCGATGGACAACTCCGTGGAATCCAGCTGTATCGCGTCGGCCGCCGGCTTGAGCGGGGCCACCGAACGCTGGGTATCGCGCTCATCGCGCGCACGGATCTCATCCAGCAGACTCGACAGGCTAACATCATCGCCTTTTGCCTTCAACTGCAGATAACGGCGACGCGCACGCTCTTCAGCGCTGGCTGTCAGAAAAATCTTCAAGGGAGCATCAGGAAAAACCACGGTTCCCATGTCTCGACCATCAGCTATCAGGCCCGGAGCTTCGCGGAACGCGCGCTGGCGCTGCAGCAGCGCCTCANNCGGGAAGCACCAGCGCCGACATGCTCGTTGCGAATGTCATTGCTGACATCGTCACCCTCAAGAATGATGCGCTGCAGTTGACCTTCTTCCGCCGCCAGGAACTGCACATCCAGATGAGCGGCCAGGGCCTTGAGCAGTTCCTCATTGGTCAGATCGACACCGTGATTGCTCGCAGCAAACGCCAGCAGACGGTACAAGGCGCCGGAATCGAGCAGGTTCCAGCCCAGACGGCGGGCCAACAGGCCCGCTACCGTCCCCTTGCCCGAGCCACTCGGTCCGTCGATGGTGATGACCGGCGCTGGGATGTTCACGATTTGCCCTCTTCAGCAACACGGATACCGACTTCAGCACACAAGGCCAGGAAGTTCGGGAAGGAAGTGGCGACGTTTGCGCAATCATGGATGCGGATCGGCGCAGTAGCACGCAACGATGCAACGCTGAAGGCCATGGCGATACGGTGGTCACCGTGACCATGCACCTCACCCCCACCAATTTCGCCGCCGTCGATGATGATGCCGTCCGGCGTCGGCTCACACTTCACGCCCAAAGCCAGCAGACCATCAGCCATGACCTGGATCCGGTCGGACTCCTTGACCCGCAGCTCTTCGGCGCCGCGCAGCACGGTGCGCCCCTCGGCACAGGCCGCGGCGACGAACAGAACAGGGAATTCGTCGATAGCCAGTGGCACCAGGTGCTCGGGAATCTCGATGCCCTTCAGTTTCGCGCCGCGAACCCGTAGGTCGGCCACTGGCTCACCACCCACTTCACGCTGATTTTCCAGAGCGATGTCGCCCCCCATCAGGCGCAGGATGTCGATGACACCGGTACGGGTCGGGTTGATTCCGACATGTTCCAGCAACAGCTCGGAACCTTCGGCGATCGATGCCGCCACCAGGAAGAACGCCGCCGAGGAAATATCCGCAGGCACTTCGATATGGGTCGCGGTCAACTTGCCACCGGAGACCAGCGAGGCAGTCGGCCCCTCGACATTCACGTCGTAACCGAAGCCGCGCAGCATGCGCTCGGTATGGTCACGGGTCGGGGCCGGCTCGGTGACAGTGGTCTTGCCGTCGGCGTACAGCCCGGCCAGCAACAGGCAGGACTTCACCTGGGCGCTGGCCATCGGCAGCGTGTAGGTCAGCGCCTTGAGCGTGTGGCCACCACGGATGGTGAGCGGTGGACGGCCCTGCTCCGCCGTTTCGATCACTGCGCCCATTTCCCGCAGCGGGTTGGCGACGCGATTCATCGGGCGCTTGGACAGCGAGGCGTCGCCGGTCAGCACGGTGTCGAAGTTCTGCGCAGCCAGCAGACCCGAGAGCAGGCGCATCGAAGTACCGGAGTTGCCCAGATAGATCGGGCCGGGAGGCGGCTTCAGGCCGCTGAGGCCGACGCCGTGAATCGTCACGCGACCATGGTGCGGACCTTCGATCACCACACCCATGTCACGGAAGGCCTGCAGGGTCGCCAGGGCGTCTTCGCCCTCGAGGAAGCCTTCGACTTCCGTGGTGCCCTCAGCCAGGGAGCCAAGCATGATCGAGCGGTGGGAAATCGATTTGTCACCAGGAACGCGAATGCGTCCGGAGAGACGTCCACCAGGTTGTGCCAGGAAAATCAGGTCGTTGGAGTTCATAGCGTCCACATAGGCCCGACGGGCCAGGATTTTACTGAAATGCTCGCGGGCAACCCGGGCGCGAGTGAATACGCCCAACAGCTGATGCCCATCCCCTGCATCGACCGCATCGCGCAAGGCGTCGAGGTCGCTGCGAAAAGTGTCCAGCGTGCGCAGGACCGCCTCGCGGTTGGCGAGAAATATGTCATGCCACATGACAGGGTCGCTTCCTGCGATCCGCGTGAAGTCACGGAAACCGCCGGCAGCGTAGCGGAAGATATCGAGGTTTTCATTGCGCTTGGCCAGGGAATCGACCAGGCCAAAGGCCAGCAGATGAGGCAGATGACTGGTGGCCGCGAGCACTTCGTCGTGCCGCTCGACCTGCATATGCTCGACATCCGCGTCCAGCGCACGCCACAGCCGGTCAACCACGGCCAGCGCCTGGGCATCGGTCTCGGCCAGCGGCGTGAGAATCACCTTGTGCCGACGGAACAGCCCGGCATTGGAAGCCTCCACCCCGCTCTGCTCGGAACCGGCGATCGGGTGACCTGGCACGAAGCGCGCCAGACGCTCCGGCATGACCGCACGGGCCGCCCGCACCACATTACCCTTGGCGCTACCGACATCGGTCAGCACCGCCTGGCCGAGAGGCATGCCGGCCAGACGAGCCAGCACCTTCTCCATGGCCAGGATCGGCACCGCCAACTGGATCACGTCGGCGCCGACACAGGCCGCTTCGAGGTCTTCCTCGCAGCGATCGACTACACCCAGTTCCACCGCCAGCTTGCGCGATTGCGGATCCAGGTCGACACCGACCACCTCGCGACACAGGCCGCTTTCGCGCACGCCCTTGGCGAAGGAGCCGCCGATCAAGCCCAGGCCCACGACCACCAGCCG
Organism: Pseudomonas sp.; assembly: GCA_003523465.1. Lineage (GTDB taxonomy): Bacteria > Pseudomonadota > Gammaproteobacteria > Pseudomonadales > Pseudomonadaceae > Aquipseudomonas. The sequence goes on along the minus strand of DQAA01000215.1, from coordinate 6,615 downwards.
GCCGATCAATCGACCGCCCTTTTGTGTTTCGACTTCATTCACTGAGCTTCGACCCTGTTCAAAACTTCACGCATTGCCACGCCTCAAAGCACCGCTTTCGGGTAGGAACCCAGCACTTTGAGAGCGACCGCCTCCTGGCTGATCTTCTCCAGCACGGCCTTGATCAGCGGGTCACGGTGATGGCCGACGAAGTCGATGAAGAACACGTAGGTCCATTTGCCACTGCGCGAAGGACGGGTTTCGATGCGCGTCAGGTCGATACCGTTCTCGTGGAACGGCACCAGCAGCTCGTGCAGCGCACCCGGCTTGTTGCTCATGGAGACGATGATCGAGGTCTTGTCGTCGCCGGTAGGCGGGACTTCCTGGTTACCGATCATCAGGAACCGCGTGGAGTTATCCGGACGGTCCTCGATCTTCTCGGCAAGCCGCGTCAGGCCATACAGGCCAGCCGCCATATCACCGGCAATGGCTGCGGAGTTCCACTCGCCCTTGACCCGCTTGGCCGCCTCGGCATTGCTCGCCACCGCAACGCGCTCGACGTTCGGGTAGTGCGCATCCAGCCACTTGCGGCACTGGGCCAGCGACTGGGCATGGGAATAGATGCGGGTGATGCTGTCGGTCTTGGTGTTTTCACCCACCAGCAAGTGGTGGTGAATACGCAGCTCGACTTCGCCGCAGATGACCATGTCGTGCTCGAGGAAGCTGTCGAGGGTGTGGTTGACTGCACCCTCGGTAGAGTTCTCCACCGGCACCACGCCAAAGTTGACGGCACCGGCAGCAACTTCGCGGAAGACTTCATCGATCGCGGCCATCGGCTTGCTGATTACCGCGTGGCCGAAGTGCTTCATCGCCGCGGCCTGGGTGAACGTGCCCTCGGGGCCGAGGTACGCGACTTTCAGCGGCTGCTCCAGCGCCAGGCAGGAGGACATGATTTCGCGGAACAGACGGGCCATTTCCTCGTTGCCGAGCGGCCCCGGGTTGCGTTCCATGACGCGCTTGAGCACCTGCGCCTCACGCTCGGGCCGGTAGAACACCGGCACCTCGCCTTCAGCCAGGGAACCCATCTTGACCCGTGCAACTTCCTGGGCGCAGCGGGCACGATCACTGATCAGTTCGAGGATCTTCTCGTCGAGGCTGTCGATGCGGACCCGCAGCGCCTTGAGTTCCTGTTCGGACATCAGGAGTGTTCCTTCTCGAATTCGCCCATGTAGCTAACCAGCGCTTCCACGGCTTCCAGACCCAGCGCGTTGTAGATCGAAGCACGCATGCCGCCAACCGAACGGTGACCCTTGAGGTTGAGCAGGCCGCGGGCGTCGGCACCTGCGAGGAAGGCCTTGTCCAGGCGCTCGTCAGCCAGCCGGAACGGCACGTTCATCCACGAACGGGCATTGACGCTGATCGGGTTGCTGTAGAAGTCGCTCTTGTCGATGAATCCGTACAGGAGGTCTTTCTTGGCCCGGTTGCGCTGCTCCATGGCCGCGACACCGCCCTGCTCCTTCAGCCACTGGAAGACCAGGCCGGAGAGGTACCAGGAGTAGGTTGCCGGGGTGTTGTACATCGAGCCGTTATCGGCGGCGATCTTGTAGTCGAGCATGGTCGGGCAGGCACTGCGGGCACGGCCCAGCAGGTCTTCGCGAACGATCACCACGACCAGGCCGCTCGGGCCGATGTTCTTCTGCGCGCCGGCGTAGATCAGGCCGAACTGCGAAACATCGACGGGACGGGAGAGGATGTCCGAAGACATATCGACCACCAGCGGAACATCACCGGCTTCTGGAATCCAGTCGAACTGCAGGCCGCCGATGGTTTCGTTGGAGGCGTAGTGCAGGTAGGCAGCGCCTGGAGTCAGCTTCCACTCGTTCTGGCCGGGAATGGCGAGGAAATCGTAGGGCTTGGCCGAAGCGGCAACATTGACGTTGCCGAAGCGACGCGCTTCCTCGATGGCCTTCTTCGACCAGATACCGGTCTCGATGTAGTCGGCGGTACCGTTCTCGGGCAGCAGGTTCAGCGGAATCTCGGCGAACTGCTGACTGGCGCCGCCCTGGAGGAACAGCACCTTGTAGTTGGAGGGGATGGACAACAGGTCGCGCAGATCCTGCTCGGCCTGCTCGGCAATGGCCACGTAGTCGTCGCTACGGTGACTCATTTCCATGACGGACAGGCCTTTGCCGTTCCAGTCCAGCATTTCTGCCTGGGCGCGCTGGAGAACAGCTTCAGGAAGCGCAGCAGGGCCTGCGCAGAAGTTAAAGGCTCGTTTGCTCACATCCACTCTCGCTCTGCTCAAGATAACGGCGGAAGCGGGGACCAGCCCCGCTTCCGTATTCACGCGTTCTACAACTCAGTCCTGTACGGCTTCTTCCTCGCCGGCTGCATCCGCCTGCGGCGCATCGACGTTGTCGCCGTCCGCCTCGGCATCCAGCAACTCGTCGTCTTCGCCTTCGTCGGAAGGCTCCTGGACCCGCTCCAGACCGACCAGGGTTTCATCACTGGCCAGCTTGATCAGGGTCACACCCTGGGTATTGCGACCCAGGCTGGAGACTTCACCGACACGAGTACGAACCAGGGTGCCCTGGTCGGAAATCAGCATGATCTCCTCGCCCTCCTGCACCTGCACCGCACCCACCAGACGACCATTGCGCTCGTTGCTGACCATTGCGATCACGCCCTGGCCGCCACGCTTGTACTCGGGGAACTCGCCAATCGCGGTGCGCTTGCCGTAGCCACGCTCGGAGGCGGTGAGGATCTGGCTGCCCTCCTCCGGAATGATCATCGAGATCAGCTTCTGCCCTTCGGCCAGACGCATGCCGCGGACACCGCGAGCCGTACGGCCCATGGCACGGACATCGGATTCCTTGAAGCGGGTTACCTTGCCAGCGTCGGAGAACAGCATGACTTCACGCTCGCCATCGGTGATCGAGGCGGAAATCAGGATGTCGCCTTCGTCCAGCTCCAGGGCGATCAGGCCAACACTGCGCTGGCGGCTGAACTGCTCCAGCGGGGTCTTCTTCACGGTACCGTTGGCGGTGGCCATGAAGATGTAGTGACCCTCGGTGTATTCCTCCACCGGCAGCATGGTGGTGATGTGCTCACCTTCATCCAGCGGCAGCAGGTTCACCAGCGGACGGCCACGGGCAGCACGGGATGCTTCGGGGATTTCGTAGGTCTTGAGCCAGTACACCTTGCCCTTGCTGGAGAACAGCAGCAGCGTGGTGTGGCTGTTGGCGACCAGCAGGTGGGAGATGTAGTCCTCATCCTTGACGCCGGTCGCCGACTTGCCCTTGCCACCGCGACGCTGGGCCTGGTAGGCCGCCAGCGGCTGGGTCTTGGCGTAGCCGCCGTGGGAGATGGTCACCACGCGGTCTTCTTCCGGGATCATGTCGCCGAGGGTCAGGTCCAGGCGTGCATCGAGGATCTCGGTGCGGCGCACGTCGCCGTATTCGGCGCGGATCAGCTCCAGCTCTTCGCGGATCACTTCCATCAGGCGCTCAGCACTGCTGAGGATGCGGATCAGCTCGCCGATCTGGTTGAGGATTTCCTGGTACTCGGCCAGCAGCTTCTCGTGCTCCAGGCCGGTCAGGCGGTGCAAACGCAGGTCAAGGATGGCCTGGGCCTGCTCTGGCGAGAGGAAGTACTTGCCATCGCGCATGCCGTATTGCGGATCGAGGTTCTCGGGACGGCAGGCGTCGGCACCGGCGCGCTCGACCATCACCTGCACGGCGCTGGATTCCCAAGGCGTGCTGGTCAGCGCTTCCTTGGCCTCGGATGGCGTCGGCGAAGCCTTGATCAGGGCGATGACCGGGTCGATGTTGGACAGCGCAACCGCCTGGCCTTCGAGGATGTGTCCGCGCTCACGCGCCTTGCGCAGCTCGAACACGGTACGCCGGGTCACCACTTCGCGACGGTGGCGAACGAAGGCTTCCAGCAGGTCCTTGAGGTTCAGCAGGCGCGGACGGCCATCGATCAGGGCGACGACGTTGATGCCGAAAACGCTTTGCAGCTGGGTCTGGGCGTACAGGTTGTTGAGGATGACCTCCGGAACCTCGCCGCGACGCAGCTCGATGACGATGCGCATGCCGTCCTTGTCGGACTCGTCGCGCAGCTCGGTGATGCCTTCGAGTTTCTTCTCCTTCACCAGCTCGGCGATCTTCTCGATCAGACGCGCCTTGTTCAGTTGGTAAGGCAGCTCGGTGACCACGATCTGCTGGCGACCACCGACCTTGTCGATGTCCTCGACGGTAGAGCGGGCGCGCATGTAGATGCGGCCACGACCGGTACGGTACGCCTCGATGATGCCCTGGCGGCCATTGATGATACCGGCGGTCGGGAAGTCCGGGCCCGGGATGAACTGCATCAGCTCATCGATGGAGATTTCCGGGTTGTCGATCAGCGCCAGGCAACCATCGATGACTTCACCGAGGTTGTGTGGCGGGATGTTGGTCGCCATGCCCACGGCAATACCGCTGGAGCCGTTGACGAGGAGGTTGGGGATACGGGTCGGCATGACCGCCGGGATCTGCTCGGTGCCGTCGTAGTTGGGCACCCAGTCCACGGTTTCCTTGTGCAGGTCGGCCAGCAGCTCGTGGGCCAGCTTGGTCATGCGCACTTCGGTGTATCGCATCGCCGCGGCGTTGTCGCCGTCGACCGAACCGAAGTTGCCCTGGCCGTCGACCAGCAGGTAACGCAGGGAGAAAGGCTGGGCCATGCGGACGATGGTGTCGTACACGGCGGTGTCACCGTGGGGGTGGTACTTACCGATGACGTCACCGACCACACGGGCGGATTTCTTGTACGGTTTGTTCCAGTCGTTACCCAGTTCACTCATCGCATACAGAACGCGGCGATGCACGGGCTTCAAGCCATCACGCGCATCGGGCAGTGCACGCCCGACAATGACGCTCATCGCGTAGTCGAGGTAGGACTGTCTCAGTTCGTCTTCGATATTGACCGGGAGGATTTCTTTGGCCAGTTCGCCCATGAGAAGCCTGATTCCTTTTTCTGGTGAAACTCCGTCACATCCATATGGGACGAACGAAGCTCGCCGCCGCGAAGGGCCTCCTGCGCGACGACTTACGACAAATCAACGAGTTATGCCATGGATCTGCGTAGTGAAGAGCGCCCCGCTGGGCGCCCTTGGAAACCGCCGGATGTTACCACAGTCGCCGGGGCCTTGGGAGTATGGCAAAGCGCCGCTTGGCGCAAGGGAAAACGGGCCAGGCAAGCCCGAAAATCGAAAAGCCCCCGAGATGCTCTTCGCCCGTCAGTGCAAGCGCTTGCGGCACATCAGTTGCGCCAGCTTGGCGGTGTCCGGGCGCTCGACGATGCCCTTCTCGGTCACGATCACGTCGATCAGGTCTGCCGGGGTCACGTCGAACACCGGGTTGCACGCCTCCACGTTCGGCGCGACGCGGACGCCGGCAATTTCCAGCAATTCATTGCCATCCCGCTCTTCGAGCACGATCTCGTCGCCGCTGGCCAGGCTCATGTCGATGGTCGAACTCGGCGCCACCACCATGAAGCGCACGCCGTGATGCATGGCATTGACCGCCAGTTGATAAGTGCCGATCTTGTTCGCCACATCGCCATTGGCAGCGATGCGGTCGGCGCCGACCACGACCCAGGTGATGCCCTTGGTCTTCATCAGGTGCGCAGCGGCCGAATCGGCATTGACACTCACCGGGATACCTTCGTTGCCCAGCTCCCACGCCGTCAGGCGGGTGCCTTGCAGCCAGGGCCGGGTCTCGTCGACATAGACGTGCTCGATCATGCCGTCCAGCCAGGCCGCGCGAATCACCCCAAGGGCGGTACCGAAGCCGCCGGTGGCCAGTGCGCCGGTATTGCAGTGGGTCAGCACGGTCTGCTCGCTGCCCTGGTACTTGCGAATCAGCTCCATGCCGAGCTGGGCCATGTTCAGGTTGGCCTCGCGATCGCTCTCGTGAATCGCCAGGGCCTCGGCTTCCAGCACCTGCGACGGATCGTCGCCCTCCTTCAGGCGCTGCAGGCGCTCGCGCATGCGGTTCAGCGCCCAGGCCAGGTTGACCCCGGTCGGCCGCGTCTCGCCCAGCACGGCAAAATCGGCTTCCAGCGCTTCACGCCAGTCACCGCCTTCGGCCAGGCGCTGACGCAAGCCCAGCAGCAGGCCATAAGCCGCGCTGATGCCGATGGCCGGGGCGCCGCGCACCACCATCGAGCGAATCGCTTCAGCCACCCCGGCAGCATCCTTGCAGGCCAGCCAGGTTTCCTCGAACGGCAACGCGCGCTGGTCGAGCAAGTAAAGGATGCCGTCACGCCAATCGATGGCCCTTACTTTCTCTGCAGCCAGAAGTCGATCGCGCATGCCTCACCCCGTCATTCGGACATCAAAAACCGGCGATTATAACGAGCCCCAAGCGCGGACGCTCGGGTATACTTCGCCACCACCCCACGACCCAGGGAATTCCGTCCCCATGCCCAAGCCACCCGCCCCTCTCGACCTGTTGCTCCTGCCGACCTGGCTGGTGCCTGTCGAACCGGCTGGCGTGGTATTCAAGGAGCACGCCCTGGGGGTGCGCGACGGCCAGATCGTGTTCATCGGGCCCGTCAGCGAGACCGCCCGCTTCGAGGCCGCCGAAGTCCGCG
>DQAA01000217.1 GCA_003523465.1 Pseudomonas sp. | reverse complement strand
GAGCGGGCCCGCAACTCCCGTTCGGCCTGCCAATGCATGATGCCCAGGCCGCCGAGCACCGGCAGGGCACCCACCAGCCAGGGCAGCACGCGGCGCACCAGGCGGGCGCGATAACGGGATTTGTGCAAGGGCATGGGCGGGTCCATCCTGACGCTGTCCGCACAGCATAGCGGGCAAATGCGCGGGTCAGTCGGGGNNAACACAGAACGCGACAAATCCAATTACGCCCTGTAGAATTCCGTTACGCATACAATAATAAGGTTCTCCACTCCCAGGGGAATCAAGCCCGCCAGAAATGGGTCCCATATGAAGTGTCATGGATTCAAACTGATTCTTGGTGACTACCTTGCCCGCAGCACCCGGGGCATCTCTTGCGCGCCACCACGTTCTCTCGCATCGACCGCATGGTAACTAGCGTTATTCAACCGTTTTGATGATGAGGAACACGAACATGGCAGATCTCTTCGAAAACCCGATGGGCCTGATGGGCTTTGAATTCATCGAGTTCGCTTCGCCTACCCCCGGCACCCTGGAGCCGATCTTCGAGATCATGGGCTTCACCAAGGTCGCTACCCACCGCTCCAAGAACGTCCACCTGTATCGCCAGGGCGGGATCAACCTGATCCTCAACAACGAGCCGAAAAGCGTCGCCTCCTACTTTGCCGCCGAACATGGCCCGTCCGTCTGCGGCATGGCCTTCCGCGTGCGCAACGCCCATGAGGCCTACGCCCGTGCCCTGGAACTGGGCGCGCAACCGGTGGAAATCGAAACCGGCCCGATGGAACTGCGCCTGCCGGCGATCAAGGGTATTGGTGGTGCGCCGCTGTACCTGATCGACCGTTTCGAGGAAGGCAGCTCGATCTACGATATCGACTTCAACTGGATCGAAGGCGTCGACCGCCACCCTGCCGGTGCCGGCCTGCAGATCATCGACCACCTGACCCACAACGTGTACCGCGGCCGCATGACCTACTGGGCCGGCTTCTACGAGAAGCTGTTCAACTTCCGCGAGATCCGTTACTTCGACATCAAGGGCGAGTACACCGGCCTGACCTCCAAGGCCATGACCGCGCCGGACGGCATGATCCGCATCCCGCTGAACGAAGAATCGTCCAAGGGCGCCGGCCAGATCGAAGAGTTCCTGATGCAGTTCAACGGCGAGGGCATCCAGCACGTGGCCTTCCTCACCGACGACCTGCTCAAGAGCTGGGACGCCCTGAAGAAGCTCGGCATGCGCTTCATGACCGCACCGCCGGAAACCTATTACGAAATGCTCGAAGGCCGCCTGCCGGCCCACGGCGAACCGACTGCCGAGTTGCAGTCGCGCGGCATCCTCCTGGACGGCTCGTCGAACCCGGACGACAAGCGCCTGCTGCTGCAGATCTTCTCGGAAACCCTGATGGGCCCGGTGTTCTTCGAGTTCATCCAGCGCAAGGGCGACGACGGCTTCGGCGAGGGCAACTTCAAGGCGCTGTTCGAGTCGATCGAGCGCGACCAGGTGCGCCGTGGGGTGTTGAGCACCGACTGATGGCAGTCCCGCGCTGCTGATGCCGCAATCGAAAAAGCCAGCGAAAGCTGGCTTTTTTCATGGTTCAGGCGGGCCGGCGCAGGCCTCGTCGACGCCGGTACATGGCCCAGTAGCTTCCCGCTGCGGTCATGATCCCCACCAGCAGCAGCGAAGGCGCGATCCCCCGGCTGCTGTCGAGCAACTGGCGAGCGACGTGTCCTGGTGGATAGGCTATATGGATGGTGTAGCCGTACATCGGCGATACCTGGCTCATGTAGCTGTCCGTGCCAAGGGTGACGACGCTCTCCTGGACTTCGCCGCTGGCGCCGATCAGGGTCGGGCCGAACTGCAGTTTCACGCTGTCCGGTTCAGGCATGTGCTGCAGCACCCGCTGCAGAATCCGCGCGTCCGCCACCGCCAGCACGCCATAGGGATACTCCTGCAGGCGGTAGTAGAGAATCGCCGAGTCCGGCGTATTGTCGTTGCCCGGCTCGAGGCGCAGGCGATGGTTGAAGTAGTCGCCCGGGTCCACCAGCAGCCCCGACTCGCCACGCAGGGTGCTGCAGTAGGCGCGGTTTTCCCGGACCAGGGTCAGCGAACGCAGTTCGGGATTGGCCACCACCTCGCTGTGCAGCGCCGGCAAGGCCTTGTCGCAGGCGTACTCGGCGAGGTTGAGCACCTTGTTGCTGGCCCCGTGCAAGGAGTCGAGCAGATGATCGACCTCCTGGCGGGTTTCGCGCAGGGCAACCCTGGCGGACTCATCGAGCTGGTTGTTGACCTGCCAGGTCATCACCAGCAGGCCGAAGGCGACGGGAGCCAGACCGATCAGCAGCAGGCTGAGCAGGGTGAGCAGCGCGTGACCGGAAGCGGAAGTACGAGGGGGCATGTTTCACCTATGAGCGGAAGGCAGCATCCGGCCAGGGCCGGACAGAAGCCGGTCAGCATAAGTGAGCGCTATACCCGTTTCCTGTACGAGCAGCTGACGTGAGCTGTCGGATTCTTCGTTTCGTCATGATGCTGGCGCCTGGCCGGCAGCGCCCAATGCCGCGACGACCAGGCGCCCGACG
>DQAA01000220.1:898-4049 GCA_003523465.1 Pseudomonas sp. | reverse complement strand
CAGGGTGCGGCCGGGCAGCGGGCGGTACTGCACGCCCTGGCTGCCGTCGGGATAACGGTACAGGTTCAGCACCTCGGGGGTGACGAAGCCCAGCGCGGCAAGCTGCTGGCTGTTGCGGGCGAAGCGCTCGGCGTACGGGTTGATGCTGCCCGAGGTGTACCAGCGACGCTTGCGGAAAAGCTTGAGGAAGCTGCCGTCGGCGAGCTCCAGCACCTTGGGTCCGAGACCATCCTCCTCGACCACCCTGGCATTGGCGGCCATGTCCGCGGCCTGCTCGGCGGACAGCCGGCGGGTCTGGGTCGACAGCAACTGGCCGGTGCGCTGGGCGATGTTCAGGGCAATCAGCAGGGCCAGGGGGATCCACAGCAGGAACCAGTGCTCCTTCGGCCGCGACATGATCCCGCCACCTTCGGTGAGGCCGGCACCGATACCGAACACCAGCAGGGTCGACGCCATCACGAAGAGCGGCTGATGGCGGTGCTTGATGCCGCTGTACAGGCCGAAGCCGAGCATCGCCAGCCAGGGCAGCAGGCCCAGGAAACCAAGGTTGTAGATGACCCCGAGGGTAAAGCTGTGGGGTTCGCTGAGGACGATGCCGCTGCCCGGGTCGATGGCCAGCGGGGCGTCGTAGCCATGGCCGAACAGCGGGTGTTCGACGATCAGGCGCCAGGTCATCTCCCAGATCTCGAAACGGTAGGAGTCGCCACGGCCGATCACCAGTTGCGGGGCGAGGAAGAACAGCCCGACGAACAACAGCGCGGGTGCCAGCAGGATCGGCAGGGCACGGCGCCCGAAACGCAGCAGCATCATCCAGCCGAAGGCCGCTGCCAGCGCGGCCAGGGGCATGCGTGAGCGGGTCATGATGATCGCCGCCAGCATCAGGGCGAAGGCCGCGAACTGGGCGACGAATGGCTTGAGGCTATGGCTGTTGAGGCAGCGGAACATCCAGAAGGTGGCGAAGAAGCCCAGCAGGTGCGAGGTCAGCAGGGAGTTGTCCATCGCTCCGCTGCCACTCAGGCGCAGTTGCTGGAGTTCCGGGTGGTCCACGCAGTACTGCCAGAATGTGTGGATTTCGCGGACCGTAGCGCCCAGCACCAGGGTCGCGGCCACCAGCAGCAGCGGCATCAGCGCTTCCGAGCGGTGGCGGACGAACACTGCGGTGCCGACGAACAGCATCAGGGTATGCAGCGGCCGCTTGATCAGGCCGCCGGCGTCGGAGTCGGTTGGGCTCCAGAGCAGTGTCAGGCAGGCGTAGGCGGCGAACAGCAGGAAACAGCGCACGATGGGCTCGCGCAGTACCTTGCCGATCTCCCGTGGATGCAGGCACATGACCAGCAGCGTCGGTGCGCTGAACAGCAGGTAGAACAGCTTGTGGTGCAGACTGCGCTCGGGCAGGAAGAACGGGCCGGCCAGCAGCAGGAAAAAGCCGAACGGCAGAATCCACATGCAGGTGAAGTCGAAGACGCGGTCGGCGCTGGTGCGAATGCTGCTGGGAGCCATACGGTACGCTGGTCGTGAGGGGGAAAGGCGCACATGTTAACGCAGTAGTTGGCTTCGCGCAGTGAAACGTGGCAATCGGCCCCCAGTGGCCGAATTACCCTGTCATGAAGCTGTGTTAAAGTCGCCCTCCCAATTTCCGGTTCCTTCCCTTGATATGACCGATTCCAGTGGCTCTGCCAGCCCCTCGAGCATGAAGATCTACTTCCGCCTGCTTGGCTATGTCCGGCCCTATATCGGCCTGTTCCTGCTGAGTATCGTGGGCTTCCTGATCTTCGCGTCGACCCAGCCGATGCTGGGCTACATCCTCAAGTACTTCGTCGATGGTCTGTCCAACCCGGAAGCCGTGCTGTTTCCCACCGTCCCTTACCTGCGCGACCTGCAATTGCTGCAGGCAGTGCCGCTGCTGATCATCCTGATCGCGGCCTGGCAGGGCCTGGGCTCGTTTCTCGGCAACTACTTCCTGGCCAAGGTCTCCCTCGGTCTGGTGCATGACCTGCGGGTCGAGCTGTTCAACAACCTGTTGACCCTGCCCAACCGCTATTTCGACAAGAACAACTCCGGCCACCTGATTTCCCGCATCACCTTCAACGTCACCATGGTCACCGGTGCTGCCACCGACGCGATCAAGGTGGTGATCCGCGAAGGCATGACCGTGGTCTTCCTGTTCGGCTCGCTGCTGCTGATGAACTGGCGCCTGACCCTGGTGATGATCGCCATCCTGCCGCTGATCGCCTTCATGGTCAGCCGTGCCAGCAAGAAATTCCGCAAGCAGAGCAAGAAGATCCAGGTGGCGATGGGCGATGTCACCCACGTGGCCTCCGAAACCATCCAGGGCTACCGCGTGGTGCGCAGCTTCGGCGGCGAGACCTACGAGCAGAAGCGCTTCCTCGACGCCAGCCAGAGCAACACCGACAAGCAACTGCGCATGACCCGCACCGGGGCGATCTACACGCCGCTGCTGCAACTGGTCATCTATACCGCCATGGCCATCCTGATGTTCCTCGTCCTGTACCTGCGCGGCGATGCCTCGGCGGGTGACATGGTCGCCTACATCACACTGGCCGGCCTGCTGCCCAAGCCGATCCGCCAGCTGTCGGAAGTCAGCTCGACCATCCAGAAGGGCGTCGCCGGTGCGGAGAGCATCTTCGAGCAGCTGGATGTGGAGCCCGAGGTGGACAAGGGCACCGTCGAGCGCTCCAGCGTCACCGGTCGTCTCGAAGTGCACAACCTCAGCTTCACCTACCCGGGCACCGAGCGCCGGGTGCTGGACGACATCAGCTTTGCCGTCGAGCCGGGGCAGATGGTCGCCCTGGTCGGACGCTCCGGCAGTGGCAAGTCGACCCTTGCCAGCCTGATCCCGCGCTTCTATCACCACAACCACGGCGAGATCCTGCTCGATGGTGTCGAGATCGAAGACTATCGCCTGCTCAACCTGCGCCGGCATATCGCCCAGGTGACCCAGCACGTAACCCTGTTCAGCGACACCGTGGCCAACAACATTGCCTACGGCGACCTGGCCGGTGCGCCGCGCGCCGATATCGAGGCTGCTGCCGCCGCGGCCTACGCCAAGGACTTCGTCGACCAACTGCCCGAGGGCTTCGATACCCAGGTCGGCGAGAACGGCGTGCTGCTCTCCGGCGGCCAGCGCCAG
>DQAA01000220.1:489-787 GCA_003523465.1 Pseudomonas sp. | reverse complement strand
CGACCATCGAGAAGGCCGACCTGATCCTGGTCATGGATCAGGGCCGGATCGTCGAGCGCGGCAGCCACGAGCAACTGCTCGCCGCCAATGGCTACTATTCACGCCTGCATGCCATGGGCCTGGACGAGCCGGACAAGGCTGACATCACCTGAAACAACAGCGCCGGGCCGCAATGGCCCGGCGCTTTCCGCTTCCCGGGTTGCCCGGAATCGGGCGTAGGCGAGCTGTCGCCAACCCTGTGCTAATATCCCGCCCCTGTTCATTTTGTCTGATGGGTTCTCCATGAAGTTGTCCATGC
>DQAA01000220.1:0-446 GCA_003523465.1 Pseudomonas sp. | reverse complement strand
CGCTACTGGCATGGCGGTACTTCGAGGATTTCGCCCGAGGCACCGGTGCCGGTGGTCAAGGTCGAGCAGATCGAGGATCGTCCCGGCGGCGCGGCCAACGTTGCCTTGAACATCGCGGCGCTGGGTGCACCGGCGGCGCTGATCGGCGTCACCGGCCAGGACGAAGCGGCCGACAGCCTGGCCAACAGCCTGCAAGCAGCAGGGGTACGTTCGGTCTTCCAGCGCATCGCCCACCAGCCGACCATCGTCAAGCTGCGGGTCATGAGCCGTCACCAGCAACTGCTGCGTATCGATTTCGAAGAACCCTTCGCCACCGACCCGCTGTCCCTCGGCGCGGAAGTCGACACCTTGCTGGAAGGGGTGAAGGTGCTGGTCCTGTCCGACTACGGCAAGGGCGCGCTGAAAAACCACCAGAGCCTGATCCAGGCCGCCCGCGAGCGCGGCAT
>DQAA01000304.1:3271-8943 GCA_003523465.1 Pseudomonas sp. | reverse complement strand
CGCGCCTGCCGCTGCCCACCTTGCGCCTGGACGAGATCGAGGGCCTGCCGACGGTCGACTGGCTGGTACTCGACCACCTCAACGACAGTCTCGCGCTCCTCGAACATGGCCGCCGCACCCTGACCGATACCCTTCTGGTGCAGGCGCGCATCAGCTTTGTTCCGAGCCATGAACAGCAGCCGGACCTGCGCGCCCTGTCCCAGCGCCTGGCCGGGCTCGGCTTCAGCTTCCATCGCCTGCACGAAACGCAGCACCGGCATTTCGCCGAAGAATCGGGCTTTGCCGCCTCGCAACTGGCGGTGGCGGACGCCCTGTTTCTCCCGGATGCGCAGCGCATGGCAGCGCTCACGGAAAACCAGCGGCGCAAGCTCGCGTTCCTCCTGCACACGGTCTACGACAGCAAGGACGTCGCCCTCTCGCTGCTGCGCGTGCTCGGTGAAGACGTCGCCCAGCGCTACCTGCGGCATGCCCGGATGTTGCCGGGGTTGCCGACGGAAGACGCGCCAGCGCCTGCGGTGGAATTCCAGGAACCGCAGCTGACCTTCCCGGCGGAGGTGGCCGAGTATGTCCGGGCCATCTACAGCGACGCCTCGGTGATTCTCGAATATGGCAGCGGCGGCTCGACCTTGCTGGCCGGGCGCATGCCGGGCAAGACGGTGATCACCGTGGAGAACGACCTGACCTGGGCCAAGGGCATGCAGCGCTGGATCGAACAGTCGGCGCTGCCCTCGCCGCCCCATATACACGCCGTCGATGTCGGCCCGACCGGGGCTTGGGCGCGGCCGAAAAATGCCAAGGCCTGGAAGCGTTTTCACCAGTACCCGCTGCAGGTCTGGGACGAGCCGTTCTTCCAGGCGCCGGATGTGATCCTCATCGACGGGCGTTTCCGCATCGCCTGCTTCGTCACCGCGTTCCTGCGGGTGCGCAAGCCGACCATCGTGCTGTTCGATGACTACCTGGACCGGCCGCACTATCACGTGGTGGAACGCCTGGCGACGCCGAGCGCGACGGTGGGACGGATGGCGCGGTTCGACCTGCTGCCGCTGGAGGAAGTGCCGAGGGATGAGCTGACATGGCTGGTGGCGAGCTATAACGAGGTGGCGTATGCGGGCTGAGTGCCTGCCCTGAAAATACTGTGCTTCGACTGGCCTCATCGCTGGCAAGCCAGCTCCCACAGGATTCGCGGTGCACACAAAACCTGTGGGAAGCTGGCTTGCCGGCGATGAGTCCGGTAAAACCAGCAGGGATCTAGGCCCGGCCCACGGAGAGATAGGTCAACCCCGCATCCCCCACCGCCCGCGGCTCATACAGGTTGCGCCCGTCCACCACCAGCGCCGCCCGCAACTGCTGGCGCAACCACTGGAAGTCGACACTGCGAAACGCCTTCCATTCGGTACAGATCACCAGCGCATCCGCGCCTTTGACCGCCTGTACCCGATCTCCCGCCAGCAACAGGTCATCCCGCTCGCCATACAGCCGGCGACACGCCCCCATCGCCTCGGGATCATAGGCCTGCACCCGCGCGCCGGCTTTCCACAAGGCTTCCATCAGTTCCCGGCTTGGCGCCGCGCGCATGTCGTCGGTGCCCGGCTTGAACGCCAGCCCCCACACGGCAATGGTCTTGCCCCGCAGTTGCCCGCTCAACGCCTGCTCCAGCTTGCGGAACAGCGAAGCCTTCTGCCTCTGGTTGATAGCCTCGACCGCCCCCAGCAGTTGCGTGTCGTACCCCACCTCGCGAGCACTGCGCCGCAGCGCCTGGATGTCCTTGGGAAAACACGAGCCGCCATACCCGCATCCCGGATAGATGAAGTCGTAGCCGATCCGCGGATCACTGCCGATCCCGTGCCGGACCTCCTCGATATCCACCCGCAGATGCTCGGCCAGGTTGGCCATTTCGTTCATGAAGCTGATCTTGGTGGCGAGCATGGCGTTGGCGGCGTATTTGGTCAGCTCGGCGGCGCGCAGGCTCATGAACATCAGCTTGTCGTGGTTGCGGTTGTACGGTGCGTAGCATTCGCGCATCAGCCGCTTGACCGTGTGGGAGTCTGTGCCGACGACAATCCGTGCACCACGGGTGAAGTCGTCGATGGCCGCGCCTTCCTTGAGGAATTCCGGGTTGGAACACACCTCGAACGGCAACTTGCGCCCCCGCGCCGAAAGCTCCGCCGCAATGGCCGCACGGACCCGCTCCCCCGTGCCCACCGGCACCGTGGACTTGCCCACCACCACCTTGTAGTCGTCCATGTGCCGGCCGATATCCCGGGCCACGGCCAACACGTATTGCAGGTCCGCCGAGCCGTCTTCATCCGGGGGAGTACCGACGGCGATGAACAGCAGTTCGGCGAACGCGACGGCCTCGGCGGAGTCGGTGCTGAAGCGCAGGCGTCCGGCACGCAGGTTACTGTCGATCAGTTGCTGCAGGCCGGGTTCGTGAATCGGTACCTCGCCGGCATTGAGCAGTTCGATACGCCACGGGTCGATGTCCATGCACAGTACTTCATGCCCCACATCGGCCAGGCAGGCACTCGCCACCAGGCCCACGTATCCCGAGCCAAACACGCTGATCTTCATGGTGTCCCCTTCAATCAGCCAGTTTCGAACGCAACCGCGCGATGGCCTGGCTGTGCAATTGGCAGACGCGGGACTCGCTGATCTCCAGGACCAGGCCGATCTCGCGCATGTTGAGTTTTTCCTGGTGATACAAGGCCATCAGCAGGCGCTCGCGCTCCGGCAGGTTGTCGATGGCGCGGATCAGACCGCGACGGTTGCGTTCTTCGAGAAGGTCATTGAACGGGTTGCCGTCCGGTACTTCGCCGAAGTCCAGGTGTTCTTCGCTGGCCTGGTCGAACGGCACCATCTGGCTGCCATTGGTATCGCAGAGCAGTTGCTGGTACCCGACCAGGGACATGCCCATGGCCTCGGCGATCTCGCGCTCGGTGGCGGGCCGGCCAAGGCTCTGCTCCAGCTTGACCAGGGTCGATTCCAGCAGGCGCGCATTGCGCCGCACGCTGCGTGGCGCCCAGTCGCGGGAACGCAGTTCGTCGATCATCGCCCCGCGAATCCGGTGCACGACGAAGGTGCCGAAGGTAGTGCCCTGGCTTTGGTCGTAACGGCTGATGGCGTCGAGCAGGCCGATGCTGCCGGCCTGGATCAGGTCGTCCAGGTCGATGCTCGGGGGCAGGCGGGTCTTGAGGTTCAGCGCATGCCGCTTGACCAAGGGCAGGTACTGCTGGAGCAGCTCCTGCTGGTGCATCCTGCCTTGTGCCGTATACATCGTGCGTGCCTGCAAAGAACCAGAGTGGCGATCAGGGGAAAAACGCCGGAATTATCGGCCCGCCCCACCCGCATCCATGCGCGGAACAACCCCATGATTCCCGGGGTATTCGCCGCTTAGCCCGACGTCGAAGGCGTACCGATGATGCTGGTGATGCGCAGGGTGCGGTCGTCGGGGATCTCGCTCAGGGCAATCACCGCCAGTTGCCGCAGGCGCCGGCGCAGGAAGCGCGAGAGCACCAGGCGCAGGCGATTCGGTACCACCAGCACGGCCGGATCGCTGCCCAGCTCCTGACGCTTGAGGGCCTTGCGGGTTTCTTCCATCAGGGTCTCGGCCAGGCTCGGCTCCAGCGAGCCGCCGTTGCCCACCGCCTGCATCACCACCTGCTCCAGGTTGAAATCCAGGCCGATCACCCGCAGCTCCGGCTTGCTGCCGAAATACTGGTTGATGATGGAGCGCCCCAGGGCTACCCGGACCACTGCCGTCAGCTCCGCAATATCCGCCGGCTGCTGCGCGCCACCGTGCTCGGCGAGGGTATCGAGGATGGTGCGCAGATCGCGGATCGGCACGTTCTCTTCCAGCAGGTTCTGCAGGATGCGCTGCAGCTGGGTCAGGGTCAGCAGCTTGGGCACCACCTCGTCCACCAGGCCCTTGCCGTCGCCGCCGAGCTTGTCCAGCAGCTTCTGCATCTCGCTGCGGCCGAGCATGTCCTTGGCGTGCTGGTGCAACAGGTGGTTGAGGTGAGTGGCCGCCACGGTACTGGCATCGACCACGGTGTAGCCCAGGGACTGCGCCTGGCCGCGCTGGCTGACGTCGATCCACACCGCTTCCAGGCCGAAGGCCGGGTCCCGTGCGGAAATGCCGCTGAGGGTGCCGAACACCTGGCCGGGGTTGATGGCCATTTCGCGCTCCGGATAGATCTCCGCTTCGGCCAGGATCACCCCCATGAGGGTCAGGCGATAGGTGCTCGGGGCCAGGTCGAGGTTGTCGCGGATATGCACGGTGGGCATGAGGAAGCCCAGGTCCTGGGAGAGCTTCTTGCGCACGCCCTTGATCCGCGCCAGCAACTGGCCGCCCTGGTTGCGGTCCACCAGGGGAATCAGGCGGTAGCCCACTTCCAGGCCGATCATGTCGATCGGGGTCACATCATCCCAGCCCAGTTCCTTGGTCTCGGCGGCACGCTGCGGCGAAGGCAGCAGGTCCTGCTGGCGCTGGACTTCCTGCGCTGCCTTGACCTTGCTCTGGTTCTGCTTCTTCCACACCAGGTAGGCGCCACCGGCAGCCATCAGGCCGAGGCTGAGGAAGGCGATGTGCGGCATGCCCGGGACCAGGCCCATGACGATCATGATCGCCGCGGAGATGGCCAGTGCCTTCGGCGAATCGAACATCTGCCGGTTGATCTGCTTGCCCATGTCTTCCGAGCCGGAGGCACGGGTCACCATGATCGCGGCGGCAGTGGACAGCAGCAGGGATGGCAACTGCGCCACCAAACCGTCACCGATGGTCAGCAGCGCGTAGACCCGACCGGCATCGCCGAAGGTCATGCCGTGCTGAACCATGCCGATGGCCATGCCGCCGATCAGGTTGATGAACAGGATCAGCAGGCCGGCGATGGCGTCACCGCGGACGAACTTGCTGGCACCGTCCATGGAGCCGTAGAACTCGGCTTCCTGGGCCACTTCGGCGCGACGGGCCTTGGCCTGGTCCTGGTTGATCAGGCCGGCGTTGAGGTCGGCATCGATGGCCATCTGCTTGCCGGGCATCGCATCGAGGGTGAAGCGCGCGCTCACCTCGGAAATCCGCCCGGCACCCTTGGTCACCACGACGAAGTTAATGATCATCAGGATCGCGAAGACGACGATACCGACCACGTAGTTGCCGCCGATGACCACGTCACCGAAGGCCTGGATCACCTTACCGGCGGCGGCATGGCCGTCGTGGCCGTGGAGCAGGACCACCCGGGTCGAGGCGACGTTGAGCGCCAGGCGCAACAGGGTCGCCACCAGCAGGATGGTCGGGAACGCGGCGAAATCCAGCGGACGCAGGGCGTACACGCAGACCAGCAGGACGACGATGGACAGGGCGATGTTGAAGGTGAAGAAGACGTCCAGCAGGAACGGCGGGATCGGCAACATCATCATTGCCAGCATGATCAGCAGCAATACCGGTACCCCGATATTGCCCCGGCCCAGGCTGCCGAGGTTGCTGCGCGCGCTGTTGATTAATTGAGAGCGATCCACCGGTCTTCCTCTTCAAGCAAAACTTTGACGCCAGGCAGGCGCTTGGCGCTGCTCTTTGCAAGAAGCTTTCCAACTTTGCGGTGAACATGAGGGCCTCATCGCTGGCAAGCCAGCTCCCACAGGGATCGCGTGCACCGCCAAACCCTGTGGGAGCTGGC
>DQAA01000304.1:0-3215 GCA_003523465.1 Pseudomonas sp. | reverse complement strand
CCCGCCTGGTACTGGCGGATCTGGTACACGTAGGCCAGCACCTGCGCCACCGCCAGGTACAACCCCGCCGGAATCTCCTCCTCCAGCTCTGTGGAGTAGTAGATCGACCGCGCCAGCGCCGGCGACTCCAGCAACTGGATGTTGTGCTGCACGGCAATCTCGCGGATCTTCAGGGCGATGAAATCCGTGCCCTTGGCCAGCAGCAACGGCGCCGAGCCCTTCTCCGGGTCGTACTTGAGCGCCACGGCGTAGTGGGTCGGGTTGGTGATGATCACGTCCGCCTCGGGCACCGCGGCCATCATCCGCCGCTGCGAGATCTCGCGCTGGACCTGGCGGATGCGCTGCTTGACCTCCGGCTTGCCCTCGGTGTCCTTGTATTCGTCGCGCACTTCCTGCTTGGTCATCATCAGCTTCTGCTTGGCCTGCCAGAGCTGGATCGGCACGTCCACCGCAGCGATCAGCAGCAGCCCGCAAGCCATCCACATGGCGCTCCAGCCGACCACCTGGACGCTATGGATGATCGCCTGGTCCAGCGGCTCGTTGGCGATGGCCAGCAGGTCGTCGCGGTCCGCCGAGAGCACCGTCAGGGCTACCATCAGGATCACGCAGAACTTGGCGATGGCCTTGAGCAGCTCGGTCAGGGAATGCACGGAGAACATCCGCTTGATCCCCGCCAGCGGGTTCATCCGGCTGAATTTCGGCGCCAGGGTGCCGGTGGCGAACAGCCAGCCACCAAGCGCGATGGGCCCGAGCAGGGCCGCCAGCAACAGCACCAGCAACACCGGCTGGGTGGCGAGAATGGCCAGCTTGCCCGAGGCCAGCAGGAAGATGCCCATGTAGCGCTCGTCCATCAGCACTTCCCGGGACAGGCTGAAGTTGCTGCGCATGATCTCCATCAGCGCTTCGGCCAGGTAGCCGCCGAACGCCAGCAGGCCACCGGCCCCGGCAAGCATCACGGCAACGGTGTTGAGCTCCTTGGAACGGGCGATCTCGCCCTTCTCCCGCGCGTCATTCCGGCGCTTGTCCGTGGGGTCTTCTGTCTTGTCCTGACCACTCTCGCTCTCTGCCATGCTCAGCGCGCCCGTGCCAGTTCACGCAGCCATTGCAGCGCTTCGGACGCCAACGACTGGTAGTGGGAAAGAATGTCCGCCAGGCCGATCCAGAACAGCCCCATGCCGATGACCAGGGTCAGCGGGAAGCCGATGGCGAAGATGTTCAATTGTGGCGCCGCGCGGGTCATCACGCCAAAGGCGATGTTGATCACCAGCAACGAGGTGATGACCGGCAGCACCAGCAGCAGCGAGGCGCCGAGCACCCAGCCCATGCGCCCGACCAGCTCCCAGAAATGGTTGACCATCAGCCCGCCGCCCACCGGCAAGGTGGTGAAGCTTTCGGTGAGGACTTCGAACACCACCAGGTGGCCGTTCATCGAGAGGAACAGCAGGGTCACCAGCATGGTCAGGAACTGGCTGATCACCGTGGTGTTGACGCCGTTGGCCGGGTCGACCATGGAGGCGAACGCCAGGCCCATCTGGATCGCGACGATCTGCCCGGCAATCACGAACGCCTGGAAGAACAGCTGCAGGGACAGGCCGAACAGCGCACCGATGATGATCTGCTCGCCAATCAGCAGCATGGCGCTCATGTCCAGCGCTTCGACGGGCGGCATCGGTGGCAAGGCGGGGACGATGACCACAGTGATGGCCACGGCGAAATACAGGCGGATGCGCTGCGGCAGCAGCGAGGTGCCGAACACCGGCATGGTCATCAGCACCGCCGCCACGCGAAACAGCGGCAGCATGAAGCTGGCCACCCACGTGGAGATCTGCGTGTCGGTCAGTTCGAGCATGTCGCGCTCAGCCGATCAGCTGCGGGATGCTGCCGTACAACGACAGGATGTACTCCATGAACTTCTGCACCAGCCAGGGCCCGGCGACGATCAGCGTCACCAGCATCACCAGCAGGCGCGGCAGGAAGCTCAGGGTCTGTTCGTTGATCTGGGTGGCGGCCTGGAACATCGCCACCAGCAGGCCGACCAACAGGCTGGGAATCACCAGCACCGCCACCATCAGGGTGGTCAGCCACAGGGCGTCGCGGAACAGGTCGACTGCGACTTCTGGAGTCATGTTGTTCTCCCGGGCGCTAAACGCCGCCGAAACTGCCGGCAAGCGTGCCGATGATCAAGGCCCAGCCATCCACCAGGACGAACAGCATGATCTTGAACGGCAGGGAAATGATCAGCGGCGACAGCATCATCATGCCCATCGCCATCAGCACACTGGCCACCACCAGGTCGATGATCAGGAACGGGATGAAGATCATGAAGCCGATCTGGAACGCGGTCTTGAGCTCGGACGTGACGAACGCCGGGACCATGATGGTCAGCGGCACCTGGTCGGGGCTGGCAATGTCGGTGCGCTTGGACAGGCGCATGAACAGGTCGAGGTCGCTCTGCCGGGTCTGCGCCAGCATGAAGTCCTTCAGCGGCACCTGGGCCTTGTCCAGCGCCTGGGGCGCAGTCAGGGTCTCGGCGAGGTACGGCTGCAGGGCGTCGCGGTTCACCCGGTCGAACACCGGGGCCATGATGAACATGGTCAGGAACAGCGCCAGGCCGATGAGGATCTGGTTCGACGGTGTCTGCTGCAGGCCGAGGGCCTGACGCAGGATCGAGAAGACGATGATGATGCGGGTGAAGCTGGTCATGAGGATGACGAACGCCGGGATGAAGCTCAGCGCGGTCATGATCAGCAGGATCTGCAGGCTGACCGAATACTCCTGCTGGCCGTCGGTGCCGTTGGACAGGGTGATCGCCGGGATCGACAGCGGGTCGGCAGCCAGGGCCACCGGCGCCGCCAACAGCAACAGCAGCGTCAACATCGTTCGCAATGCGGCCATCAAGGCTTGTCCTTCTGGTCCTTGCCCAGCAGTTCCATCAGGCGCTGGGCGAATTCCGGCGTGGCCGGGCGGGTACTGGCGGGNNGGTCATGACATGCAGGGTGGTCAGGCTGCCCGGGGTATGTCCGACAAGGACCTGCTCGTCGCCCACCTGCACCAGCAACAGGCGATCACGCGGGCCGACCTGGCGACTGCCGACCACCTGGATCACCTGGTTGGCGTTGGGTGCGGCGTTCTGTACCCGGCGCAGCAGCCAGGCGAGAAAGAAGATCAGCCCCAGCACCAGCAGCAGGCCGAAGACCAGCTGGGTCAACTGGCCA
>DQAA01000302.1:3005-3219 GCA_003523465.1 Pseudomonas sp. | reverse complement strand
GTAGTAGTTGGAGGTTTGCAGGCTGGCCTTGCTGTCCTCGATGAAGCCGGCGGCGGTTGCGGTGCCGGTGGCCAGGCAGGGGGACAGGGTGAGCAGGGTTTTGATGATGTTCTTGTTGTTGTGCATCGGTGGGTGTCCGCTTTTTTATAGATATAGGGGGGCCTTGGCTCCCAGGGGCCAGGCAAAGGAAAGTGTTGGATTTGAGGGCCTCATC
>DQAA01000302.1:0-2985 GCA_003523465.1 Pseudomonas sp. | reverse complement strand
AGCGATAGCGGTCGTCAGTGCGCCGAGGCCGCCACAGGCTCACCCGGCTCTTTGTTGCTGACCCGCATCAAGGCAGTCATCAGGAAGGCGATCGCCAGCAGCCCGCTGAGGAACAGCAACCCGGTCGCCGCACTCTGGCTGTTGCCCTTCACGACGCCGATCATGGACGGCCCGACAAAGCCGCCCAGGTTGCCGATCGAGTTGATCACTGCAATCGACACCGCCGCCGTGGTGCGATCGAGGAACAGCGTCGGCAGCGCCCAGAACGGCGATTTGAAGCTGTACAACCCGGACAGCGCGACACAGATCATCGCCATCGACAGCACCGGGCTACCGAGCATGCCCGCCCCCACCAGGCCCAGCGCCGCCACCAGCAGCGGCACGGCGGAGTGCATCTTGCGTTCGTTGCGCCGGTCGGAACTGCGCGACCAGATGACCATCGCAATGGTGGCGACGATATACGGCAGCATGGCGATCAGGCCGATCTCGGTGTGGGTCAGGCTGGTGGAGAAGCCCTTGATGATCTGCGGCATCCAGTAGCCGACACCGAGGCTGCCGCACTGGTAGACGAAGTAGATGAACGCCAGGTACAGCACCTTGGGGTTGGTCATGGTCTTCATCACGCCCAGGCTCTTGACGTTCTTGCGGCTCTTGCGATCGCGCTCCAGCTCCGCCAGCAGCCATTCCTTTTCCTCCGATTTGAGCCACCTGGCCTGCTCCGGCTTGTCAGTGAGGAAGAAGAAGCAGGCCACGCCCAGCAGCACGGCAGGAATGCCTTCGAGGAACAGCATCCAGCGCCAGCCGCTCCAGTCGAACCACTTGACGTTGTCCATGATCCAGGTGGAAAGCGGCGCGCCGATGATGTAGCTGACCGGGATCGCCGCGGTGAACAGGGCCACGGTGGTCGCCAGTTCCTTGGAGCGGAACCAGTAGGTCAGGTAGACGATGATCCCCGGGAAGAACCCGGCCTCGGCCACGCCCAGCAAAAAGCGCAGCACGTACAGCTGGTTGGCGGTCTGGGCGAAGGCGGTGCCGGCGGCGATCAGGCCCCAGGTCACCAGGATCCGCGCGATCCACACCCGCGCTCCGTATTTGTTGAGCATCACGTTGCTCGGCACTTCGAAGAGGAAGTAGCCGATGAAGAAGATCCCGGNNNNGCCGAAGGCCTCGCTGGTCAGGGCCAGCTCCTTGTTCATCTCCAGGGCGGCGTAGCCGATGTTGGCCCGGTCCAGGTAGGAGACGATGTACAGCAGGAAAACGAAGGGGATGATCCGCCAGGTGATCTTGCGGACTATCGCGTGTTCATCAAGCGTCTTGTTGTTGTTCATGGCGACCTCTTGGAGGGCAAGCTTGCGCCCGCCTCATGCATTTTTATAGTGACCGGGGCAAATCCCGGGTGGATCAGGCAGAAAAAACCAGGCACACCGGGCTGCCGGTGGCGATCGAGAAACCGCTGTCCGTCAGCCGCCCGCTGGCCGGATCGACGGCCAGGGCAGCGATGGAATCGCTGTCTTCGTTGAGGGCAAACAGGAAGCGCTGGTTGGGCGTAAGGGCGAAGAACCGCGGAGTGCGGCCCAGGCTCGGGGCGAACTCCACCGGGCTCAGGCAGCCGCTGGCGGTATCGATGGCGAACACCGCGATGCTGTCGTAGCCCCGGTTGGAGGCGTAGAGGAAACGCCCGTCGGCGCTGACCTCGATTTCCGATGCGCGGCTGTTGCCGGTGTAGCTCGACGGCAGCGACGGCAGCACCTGCAACGGCTCCAGCGCACCGGTGACGGGGTCGAAGCGGTAGCTGGTGACGCTGGAATCCAGTTCGTTGATGGCAAATACCAGCGGCGCCGCCGGATGCACGGCGACATGCCGCGGGCCGGCGCCTTCACGGGTGGCGACGAAAGCCTGTTCGGTGNNGCGGTGGGGATCAGGCGGCCATTGTCGAAGTGGAAGACGAAGATCCGGTCCAGGCCCTTGTCCGGCACCAGGACGAAGTTGCCGCTGGGGTCGAACAGGTTGAAGTGGGGTTTGGCGAACGGCTGCTCGACCCGGTGCGGCCCGGCGGGGCCATATAGAGCGACCAGTTGCACCAGCGCGCCGAGGCTGCCATCGGCCTCGATGGCCAGCACCGCCAGGGTGCCGCTGAGATGGTTGGACACCACCAGGAAGCGCTCGCTCGGGTCCAGGGCCAGGTGCACCGGGTTCTTGCCCTCGCAGCTCTGGCGGTTGAGGAAGGTCAGTTGGCCGCTGTTCTTGTCGACGCTGAAGGCGCTGACTTCGCTACGGTCGCCGTGGACGCAGTAGAGACGGTCGCCGCCGCGGTTGAGGGCGAGGAAGGACGGGTTGACCAGGTCCTTGACGAGCTGCACCTGCTCCAGGCGGCCCTGGTTTTCATCGACGGCGAAGACGCTGATGCCATCGCCGCGGGCGTTGCGTTCGCGGGTAGTGCGGGAGCCGATGTAGGCAAACATGGGGGTTACTCCGGAATCTTTGTTGTTCTTCAAACCTGCCCACAGGTCCTGGGCGTCACGCGGTAACTGTGGGAGCGGGTTCACCCGCNNCGCGGGTAAACCCGCTCCCACCCAGTCCCCGCAAACCAATACGTCACGCGTTGATGGCCTTGGTCCGTGCCACGACCTTGCGAATCACATAGGGCAGCACTCCGCCATTGCGCAGGTACCGCACCTCCTGCAGCGAATCGATCCGTACCCCGACCTCGACCTCATCCCGCTCACCATCGGCCCGGCGAATCACCAGCAGCACCGGGTTGTCCCCGACCTGCAGATCATCCAGGCCGACGAAATCCAGCATTTCACTGCCATCCAGCTTCAGGTCGTCCACCGACTGCCCGTCCCGGAACTGCAGCGGGATCACGCCCATGCCGATCAGGTTGCTGCGGTGGATCCGTTCGATGCTGCGCGCCACCACCGCCTTGACCCCGAGCAGGGCCTGGGCCTTGGCGGCCCAGTCGCGGCTGGAGCCGGCGCCGTAGTT
>DQAA01000102.1 GCA_003523465.1 Pseudomonas sp. | reverse complement strand
CGCTGCGCGGTCCTTCGCGGGCGAGCCACGCTCCTACAAAGAGCCGTTATGCGGCGTCTAGAGGTTCTCGTAGCGGTTCATATCCAGCACTCCCGCCTCCACCGGCTCGGTCTCCTTGATGTAGGTATTCAGGTCATGGAAGTACTGCCAGAACTGCGGATGACTGCGCCGTACGCCCCAGCGCATGACGATGCGCTCGAAGCGGTCCTTGTCATCCCGCGCCGCCTCCATGTCCTCGACGAACTCCGGTACATCACTGACCGGGACGTTGAACATGAAGTTCGGATAACTGCTCATCACCCCAGGATAGATGGTCAGCGTGTCCAACCCAGGCTGATAGCGGTAGGCCTCGCCAAGCATGAAGGCGACGTTACTGTGGGCGCGGTTGCGCAGCATGCTGTAGACCTGGCGCGCGCCACCCTGCCCTTCGATGCGCAGCATGGTCGCCTCAGGCAACTGGTTGATCACCTTGAGCCCGGCCGCCGGCCGCGAGGCGAGACGACTGAGGGACTGCTCGACATCACGGAACTCCTCGCTCATCTGCGGCCGCGAGCAATAGGCGCCGTTGCAGCGGTTGATCGGGTCCGGCGCGGCGTTCAGGCTGCCGCTGCGCTGGATAAGCTTGAGGCCGAAGTCGCGCACCGAGTGATGCTCGTCGAGCTTCAAGGCGCTTGGCGTATCGGTGTCGATGTCCTCGTAGTCCATCCACATCTTCACCTTGCCGCTGTTCTGGTACCAGTTGCTGAGGATCGCCCCGCGCTTGTCGGCCGGCATCAGGCGCAGGAAGTTGACCTCGGCGCCGTTGCGGATCAGGTCGAAGTACAGCCGGGTCTGCGCCTGGTGCGAGACGTTGCCGTAGACATCGAAATTGACCGCCAGCTGGTAATAGGTGCGCTCCAGCAACGGGTAGTCGAACAGCCACATGGTCAGCGGCACATCGCCGATCAGGCCCTTGGTCACCGAGGCGCTGTCGAAGTGGCGGAAGATGGTCAGCAGCGCATTGTCGTTGCCGGCCCACAGGGTCGACCAGCTCGGCGCCGGCATGTCGGCGTAGGTGTCGCGGCGCAGGCTTTCATACTCGTTGCGCTTGTCGCGGTAGGCGCGCCACAGGCTGAGGACGCTGCCGACATCGTCGATCTGCCCCGGCATCGCCAGCAGCGGCGTGGCTTCGGCGCGGTACCTGGCGTCGGTGATGTAGCGGTCGTGGGCCGGCTCCTGGAACAGCGCCCAGAAGTTGTCGCGGATCACGTCCGTGGCGATCTGCCCGCGACACACCGGGCCGCGAATGAAGGTGCGGACGAAGTATTCGGCGTTATCCAGCATGAACTGGTAGCGCGCCACCGCCGGGATCGCCTCGAAGGTTTCGAACGGATTGGAACGGTGCCGCGGGCCATAGCCCGGCAGCGAGGTGGCCTGCCAGTCGCCGCTGTAGAACAGTTGCTTGACCCGCTTGAGCTTCTGCGGGCCCATCGGGTAGGTGATGTGGGTCTTGTGCACGATCACGCCCGGCACCGGCAGCAGGCGGTAATAGAAGTCGGTACCGGGCGGGTCGTTGGGGCGCCGGGTGACGATCAGGTCGATAGGCTGGCCACTGGGCGTGCGCGAACGCACCCACTGGAAGAAATGCCCCGGCTCGCCGCCGACGAAGTGCACATGGGCAAGGAACAGGTGCTCGTAGAGCCAGCGCCCCACCAACGCCTCGCTCGCGCCGGGACGATTGAGCAGCGCTTCCCATTCTTCGATCTGCGCCGCCTCTTTGGCGCTCGGGCGGATCGGCGCGCTTTCCACCGGTGCGCCCTGGGCCAGCCAGCGCTGCAGGGTGTTGTACTGTGCGTCGCTGAGGCCGGTCACCGCCAGGGGCATGCCCTCCTGGGGATGGGCCTTGGCGTAGGCGTCGAATTCGCCGGNNGGCCGAGCACGATGTTGTCGGGGATCTTCGCGTTGGGCACCAGCGGCCTGGCGTGGCCCAGCTCCAGCATGCGCGCCATCAGCGCCGCCTGGTCCTGCTGGCGATCGATCACCGAGTTGAAGCCCAGGCGGCGCCAGGCCTGGTCGTTCTGGGCATCGAAATAGAGTCGGGTCGGGGTCACCGCCTGGCTGCGGTCGCCCTGGTACACGGGGACTTTCGAGGCGCCGCGGCTGGCGCCTTCGCCGCTGCCCAGGTTGAGCTGGCAAGCGGCGTCATTGCAGGCATGGCAGGCCACGCATTTCTCGGTGAAGATCGGCTGGATATCCCGGGTGTAGGAGATCGCTGCAGTGTTCTGGGGCCCCTGCCCCAACGCCGCGCCACTGATGAACAGTGCGAAGGCGGCGCCAATCAAGCGATGCACCATGTGCGGTATGTCCTGGTTCCAAAAGGCTTTTCACGATTCTACCGGTGGGCCGCGGTGCCAACATGAATGAAATTCATGCAAATGTGCCGTGCGTCTAAAAAGCGCGCAGCTTTGTTATCATCCCGCAACTTTCGTCTTTGTCTGACCCAGGTAGTTCCAATGTCTGACCGCAGCGCTCGTTTCCAAGCACTTCAGCAAGCACTCCAAGAGCGCATTCTGATCCTCGATGGCGGCATGGGTACTATGATCCAAAGCTACCGCCTGGAGGAAGAAGACTATCGTGGCACGCGCTTCGCCGACTGGCCGAGCGACGTCAAGGGCAACAACGACCTGCTCCTGCTGAGCCGCCCGGACGTGATCGCCGCGATCGAAAAGGCCTACCTGGACGCCGGCGCCGACATTCTCGAAACCAACACCTTCAACGCCACGCAGATTTCCCAGGCCGACTACGGCATGGAAGAACTGGTGTACGAGCTCAACGTCGAGGGTGCGCGCATCGCCCGCCAGGTGGCCGATGCCAAGACCCTTGAAACCCCCGACAAACCGCGCTTCGTCGCCGGCGTCCTCGGCCCTACCAGCCGGACCTGCTCGATCTCCCCGGACGTCAACGACCCCGGCTACCGCAACGTCACCTTCGACGAGCTGGTGGAAAACTACATCGAGGCGACCCGCGGCCTGATCGAAGGCGGCGCCGACCTGATCCTGATCGAGACCATCTTCGACACCCTCAACGCCAAAGCGGCGATCTTCGCCGTGCAGCAGGTGTTCGAGGACGACGGCATAGAATTGCCGATCATGATTTCCGGGACCATCACCGACGCCTCCGGCCGTACCCTGTCGGGCCAGACCACCGAAGCCTTCTGGAACTCGGTACGCCACGCCAACCCGATCTCCGTCGGCCTGAACTGCGCCCTGGGCGCCAAGGACCTGCGGCCGTACCTGGAAGAGCTGTCGAACAAGGCCGGCACCCATGTGTCCGCCCACCCCAACGCCGGCCTGCCCAACGCCTTCGGCGAGTACGACGAGACTCCGGCGGAAATGGCCGTGGTGGTCGAGGAGTTCGCTGCCAGCGGCTTCCTC
The DNA here is from genome assembly GCA_003523465.1 of Pseudomonas sp. Taxonomy (GTDB): domain Bacteria; phylum Pseudomonadota; class Gammaproteobacteria; order Pseudomonadales; family Pseudomonadaceae; genus Aquipseudomonas. Next base: position 7,247 of record DQAA01000102.1, on the reverse strand, counting down.
AACATCATCGGCGGTTGCTGCGGCACCACACCGGGGCACATCCAGGCGATCGCCGAGGCGGTGGCCAAGTACAAGCCGCGGGCGATTCCGGATATCCCGAAAGCCTGCCGCCTGTCGGGCCTCGAGCCGTTCACCATCGATCGCCAGTCGCTGTTCGTCAACGTCGGCGAGCGCACCAACATCACCGGTTCCGCCAAGTTCGCCCGGCTGATCCGCGAAGAGAACTACACCGAAGCCCTGGAAGTCGCCCTGCAGCAGGTCGAGGCCGGCGCCCAGGTGATCGACATCAACATGGACGAAGGGATGCTCGACTCCCAGGCCGCCATGGTCCGTTTCCTCAACCTGATCGCCGGCGAGCCGGACATTTCCCGGGTGCCGATCATGATCGACTCCTCCAAGTGGGAAGTGATCGAGGCGGGCCTGAAGTGCATCCAGGGCAAGGGCATCGTCAACTCGATCTCGATGAAGGAAGGCGTCGAAGCCTTCAAGCATCACGCCAAGCTGTGCAAGCGCTACGGCGCCGCCGTGGTGGTGATGGCCTTCGACGAGGTCGGCCAGGCCGACACCGCCGACCGCAAGCGCGAGATCTGCAAGCGCAGCTACGACATCCTGGTCAATGAAGTTGGCTTCCCGCCGGAAGACATCATCTTCGACCCGAACATCTTCGCCGTCGCCACCGGCATCGAAGAGCACAACAACTACGCCGTGGACTTCATCGAAGCCTGCGCCTACATCCGCGATCACCTGCCCTACGCCCTGTCGTCGGGTGGCGTGTCCAACGTGTCGTTCTCGTTCCGCGGCAACAACCCGGTGCGCGAGGCGATCCACTCGGTCTTCCTCTATCACGCCATCCAGAACGGCCTGACCATGGGTATCGTCAACGCCGGCCAGCTGGAGATCTACGACGAGATCCCGGCCGTGCTGCGCGAGAAGGTCGAGGACGTGGTGCTCAACCGCACTCCGGAAGGCACCGATGCCCTGCTGGCGATCGCCGAGGACTATCGTGGCGGCGGCGCGACCAAGGAAGTGGAAACCGAGGAATGGCGCTCCCTGCCGGTGGAAAAACGCCTGGAGCACGCGCTGGTCAAGGGCATCACCGCCTTTATCGTCGAGGACACCGAGCTGTGCCGCCAGCAGTGCGCACGGCCGATCGAAGTGATCGAAGGCCCGTTGATGAGCGGCATGAACGTGGTCGGCGACCTGTTCGGCGCGGGCAAGATGTTCCTGCCGCAGGTGGTGAAATCGGCTCGGGTGATGAAACAGGCGGTGGCCCACCTGATTCCCTTCATCGAGGAAGAGAAAGGCGACAAGCCGGAAGCCAAGGGCAAGATCCTCATGGCCACGGTCAAGGGTGACGTGCACGACATCGGCAAGAACATCGTCGGCGTGGTCCTGGGTTGCAACGGCTACGACATCGTCGACCTCGGCGTGATGGTGCCGGCGGAGAAGATCCTCCAGGTCGCCCGCGAAGAGAAATGCGACATCATCGGCCTGTCCGGGCTGATCACCCCGTCGCTGGACGAGATGGTGCATGTGGCGCGCGAAATGCAGCGCCAGGACTTCCACCTGCCGCTGATGATCGGCGGCGCGACGACGTCCAAAGCCCACACGGCGGTGAAGATCGAGCCGCGCTACAGCAATGACGCGGTGGTCTACGTCACCGACGCCTCCCGCGCCGTGGGCGTGGCGACGCAACTGCTGTCGAAGGAGCTCAAGCCAGGTTTCGTCGAGAAGACCCGTGCCGAGTACGTCGATGTCCGCGAACGCACCGCCAACCGCAGCGCCCGCACCGAACGCCTGAGCTACGCCCAGGCCATCGCCGCCAAGCCCAAGTACGACTGGACCGACTACCAGGCCGTGACCCCGAGCTTCACCGGCGCCNNGAATATCGACCTCAAGGTGCTGGCCGAATACATCGACTGGACGCCGTTCTTCATCTCCTGGGACCTGGCCGGCAAGTTCCCGCGCATCCTCACCGACGAGGTGGTGGGTGAAGCGGCTACCGCGCTGTACAAGGATGCCCAGGAAATGCTCGCCAAGCTGATCGACGAGAAGCTGATCAGCGCCCGTGCGGTGTTCGGCTTCTGGCCGGCCAACCAGGTGGCAGACGACGATATCGAAGTCTACGGCGCCGACGGCCAGCCCCTGGCGCGCCTGCATCACCTGCGCCAGCAGACCATCAAGCCGGACAACAAGCCGAACTTCTCCCTCGCCGACTTCGTCGCGCCGAAGGACAGCGGCGTCACCGACTACGTTGGCGGCTTCATCACCACCGCCGGCATCGGCGCCGAGGAAGTGGCCAAGGCCTATCAGGACAAGGGCGACGACTACAGCTCGATCATGGTCAAGGCCCTGGCCGACCGCCTGGCCGAGGCCTGCGCCGAATGGCTGCACGAACAGGTGCGTAAAGAGCACTGGGGTTATGCCAAGGACGAGCATCTCGACAACGAGGCGCTGATCAAGGAGCAATACGCCGGCATCCGCCCTGCCCCTGGCTACCCGGCCTGCCCGGACCACACCGAGAAGGCCACGCTGTTCCGCTTGCTGGACGGCACCGAGATCGGCGAGACCGGCCGCAGCGGCGTGTTCCTCACCGAACACTTCGCCATGTTCCCGGCGGCAGCGGTCAGCGGCTGGTATTTCGCCCATCCGCAGGCTCAGTACTTTGCGGTGGGCAAGGTGGAGAAGGACCAGATCGAGAGCTACAGCGCGCGCAAAGAGCAGGATATTGCCGTGAGCGAGCGGTGGTTGGCGCCTAACCTCGGTTACGAAAACTGAGATCTGCTTAGGCCCTATCGCCGGCAACGCCGNNCTGGCTTGCCAGCGATAGGGCCATCAGGAACAACATCAATTCCACAGGCTAGACTCTGGAGCACAACCACCCCGGAGAGCCCGGCCATGGAAGAACCTCAAGGCAAGCCCCCGACCTTCTGGCAGCTCCTGCACAGCGTCCTCGCCGCCGCCTTCGGCGTGCAGTCCGGCAAGAACCGCGCCCGCGACTTCACCCACGGCAAGCCCTCGCACTTCATCGCCATGGGCACCGCCTTCACCCTGGTGTTCATTCTCATCCTGTATGGCCTGGTCCAGCTGGCCATGCACCTCACGGCGCGCTGAAAACGAAACCGCCCGCGGGGTCCATGCCGCGGGCGGTCTCGGTGTTGCTATCACGGTTATTTCAGCCAATGTGCTCCGTCACTGATGGCTGACCCAGTACACGGCGGTCACGACCACGAGCACGATCAGGCAGAGGATTGCCCACGCGTCGACACTGCTGTCGGTCTTGCCGGTTTTGGTCGGGTTTCCCATTGCATCGCCTCTTCTTGTAGTGGTTATGGGAATGCACACCCCCAGCAGTTAAGTTCAGCAATGCCCTTTGCTCAAGCAGGGACTTTTACCGCTCGGCGGACGGTCGAAGCGGCTCATAAACGACAGCCAGTCTCACTTAGTCCAAAACGTTCTTTTCATATGCAAAAACATCACTTTTTCACATAAATACAACCTGATATCTTTCCCCGGCTCCGCATCCGGAGTGCGCGGCCGTGCGCGCGATTAGCTGCAAGCAGCTTGAGAACAGGACCCCTATGTACGTATACGACGAGTACGATCAGCGGATCATCGAGGACCGCGTCAAGCAGTTCCGGGATCAGACCCGCCGCTACCTGGCCGGCGAGCTGAGCGAAGAAGAATTCCGCCCTCTGCGCCTGCAGAACGGCCTCTATATCCAACGTTTTGCCCCGATGCTGCGCGTTGCCGTGCCGTACGGCCAGCTGACCTCGCGTCAGACCCGCCTGCTGGCGAAGATCGCTCGCGACTACGACAAGGGCTACGCGCACATCAGCACCCGGCAGAACGTGCAATACAACTGGCCAGCCCTGGAAGACATCCCGGACATCCTGGCCGAGCTGGCGACCGTGCAGATGCACGCCATCCAGACCAGCGGCAACTGCCTGCGCAACGTCACCACCGACCAGTTCGCCGGTGTCGCTGCCGATGAGCTGATCGACCCGCGCCCATGGTGCGAGATCGTCCGCCAGTGGACCACCTTCCACCCGGAATTCGCCTACCTGCCACGCAAGTTCAAGATCGCTATCAACGGCTCGAAGAGCGACCGTGCGGCCATCGAAGTGCACGATATCGGCCTGGAGCCGGTGCACAACGAAGCCGGCGAACTGGGCTTCCGCGTGCTGGTCGGTGGCGGTCTGGGCCGCACCCCGGTAGTCGGCGCCTTCATCAACGAGTTCCTGCCATGGCAGGACCTGCTGAGCTACCTGGACGCCATCCTGCGCGTGTACAACCGTTACGGTCGCCGTGACAACAAGTACAAGGCGCGGATCAAGATCCTGGTCAAGGCCCTGACCCCGGAAGTCTTCGCCGAGAAGGTCGAGGCCGAGATGGCCCACCTGCGCGGCGGCCAGACCACCCTGACCGAAGCCGAAGTGCACCGCGTTGCCAAGCACTTCGTCGACCCGGACTACAAGGCCCTGGACAACCTCGACGCGCACCTGGTCGAACTCGACCAGCAGCATCCGGGCTTCGCCCGCTGGCGCGTACGCAACACACTGGCGCACAAGAAGCCGGGCTACGTTGCCGTGACCCTCTCGCTCAAGCCGACCGGCGTCGCTCCGGGCGACCTGACCGACAAGCAACTGGACAAGGTCGCCGACCTCGCCGAGCGCTACAGCTTCGGCCAGCTGCGCACCTCCCACGAGCAGAACATCATCCTCGCCGATGTCGAGCAGAGCGAGCTTCACGCCCTCTGGCTGGAACTGCGCGAGCATGGCTTCGCCACCCCGAACATCGGCCTGCTGACCGACATCATCTGCTGCCCTGGCGGTGATTTCTGCTCCCTGGCCAACGCCAAGTCGATCCCGATCGCCGAATCCATCCAGCGCCGCTTCGATGACCTGGACTACCTGTTCGACATCGGCGAACTGGACCTGAACATCTCGGGTTGCATGAACGCCTGCGGTCACCACCACGTCGGCCATATCGGCATTCTCGGCGTGGACAAGAAAGGCGAGGAGTTCTACCAGGTCTCCCTGGGTGGCAGCGCCAGCCGCGACGCCAGCCTCGGCAAGATCCTCGGCCCGTCCTTCGCCCAGGACGCCATGCCGGACGTGATCGAGAAACTGATCTCCGTCTACGTTGAAAAACGTACCGAAGACGAGCGTTTCATCGACACCTACCAGCGTATCGGCATCGATCCCTTCAAGGAGCGCGTCTATGCAGCGAATCATTAAGAACAACCAGATCGTCGACGAAACCTGGCACCTGCTGCCCAAGGAAGTCACCCTCGACGAGCTGACCAACTGCGACGACTACATCGTCCCGCTGCAACTCTGGCGCGAACACGCCCACGCCCTGAAAGCCCGCGACGGCGGCCTGGGCGTATGGCTGGACAGCGACGAGGAAGCCGAGGAAATCGGTGAAGACGTGGCGCATTTCCAGGTCATCGCCCTGAACTTCCCGGCCTTCACCGACGGGCGCAACTACTCCAATGCGCGCCTGCTGCGTGACCGCTACAAGTTCACCGGCGAGCTGCGAGCCATTGGCGACGTGCTGCGTGACCAGCTGTTCTACATGGCCCGTTGCGGTTTCGACGCCTTCGCCATCCGTGCCGACAAGAGCCCGGAAGACGCGCTGGAAAGCCTGAAGGACTTCTCGGTGACGTACCAAGCGGCCACCGATGAGCCGCTGCCGTTGTTCCGTCGGCGTTGATCGATCGCTGAAATGAAAAAGCCCCGTCAGTCTGACGGGGCTTTTTCGTACGCGGACCCTGTGGGAGNNGCGATAGGGCCCGAAAGGTCACCGCCAGCGACTGATCCTGCTCCAGATCCCCAGCACCGTATTCTCCACCGCCCCACTGGCCGCCAGCCCTACCCGCTCCTGCAGGCTCTTGCGCTCGGCAAAATGCAGATGGTACAGGTTCGATTCCCGGGCCCGCTCGCTCAGGTACTCATCGCTGGTCTTGAGCTCATCCACCAGTTGCTTGTTCAACGCCGCCACACCCAGCCACACCTCACCAGTCGCCACGTCGTCGATATGCAACTGCGGCCGGTAGCGCGAGACGAAATCCTTGAACAGCTGGTGCGTCACATCCAGGTCTTCCTGGAACTTCTCCCGGCCCTTCTCGGTGTTCTCGCCAAACACGGTCAGGGTGCGCTTGTACTCACCGGCGGTGAGCACTTCGAAATCGATATCGTGCTTTTTCAGCAGGCGGTTGACGTTGGGCAACTGCGCCACCACGCCGATGGAGCCAAGAATGGCGAACGGCGCACTGACGATGCGCTCACCAATGCAGGCCATCATGTAGCCGCCACTGGCCGCAACCTTGTCGATGCACACGGTCAGCGGCACCCCGGCCTGACGGATCCGCGCCAGTTGCGACGCGGCCAGGCCATAGCTGTGAACCATGCCGCCGCCACTTTCCAGACGCAGCACCACCTCATCCCGTGGTGTGGCCAGGGTCAGCAGCGCAGTGATTTCATTGCGCAGGCTTTCCGTGGCGGAGGCCTTGATGTCGCCATCGAAATCCAGCACGAAAACCCGTGGTTTCTCGTCCGCAGGGGCTTTCTTGAGCCTTTTCTGTTCCTTCGCCTGCTGCTTGCGCAGGGCCTTGAGCTGGTGCTTCTCCAGCAGCCCGGATTCCAGGCGCTCGCGCAGGTCCTTGTAGAACTCATTGAGNNCCTGCAACTGCCCGCCGGCCTTGCGCCGGCCCTTGCCGCGCATACCGGCGATGGCCGACAGGACGATCAGCACGGCGATCACCAGGGTGGCGGTTTTGGCGAGAAAGCTTGCGTACTCTGCAAGAAACTCCACGATTACTCCTTGTTGACCAGCGCCCGTATGGCGCAAAAACGAAAGTGAAGCATACCGGCGTCAATCTGACGTCGCCAGCGTAGGAAATGTCTGGCACCACAGTTCAAACGCCCTTTTCAAACGCTTGTATGTTTTTTCGTTGACACCACAGGAATGGCAACCTAACCTCGCCAGATCCAATTTCCCGGGCAGACGACGTGGGCAGCATCTACCTGATACGACATGGCCAGGCCTCATTCGGTTGCGATGACTATGACGTCCTCTCGTCCGTCGGCATGCGCCAGAGCGAAGCCCTCGGCGCCCACCTAGTCCAGCTCGGTCTCAAGCTCGATCGCTGCGTCGCCGGCGATCTGCGTCGCCAGCAGGACACCGCCGTCCTCGCCCTGGGTGCCATGCAGGCGGCCGGCGTCAGCGTCCCTGACGTTGAA
>DQAA01000109.1 GCA_003523465.1 Pseudomonas sp. | reverse complement strand
CGGGCATCGAACTGCGCTCCGAACAGGTGCAGGTCAGCGTGGGCGAGGCACGGGCCGAATTGCCGGCCCCCACCACTCGCCCGCCGGCCGTGGAGGACGTGCTCGACCCCGAGCAGGTGGTCGTCGAACTGGAAATCGTCATCCCGCCGTGGCCGGACATGCGCGACGGCCAGACGGTGCATCTGCTGTGGCAAGGCAAACCCGGCCATACCCATACCGACTTCCTGCGGATCAACGACTCCACGGCCGGTCGCGAAGTGGTGTTCTACCTCGACCGCGCCACCCTCGATGAGTACCTGCACGAAAGTATCGAGCTGTCCTATCGGGTCGAGAGCGACGATGAAGCGACTCAATACTCGGCCATCGCCCGCTTCAGCATCGGCGTGGGGCAAGGCACCCTGCCCTTGCCCGTGATCCTTGAAGCGCAGGGCAACGAGGTCAATCCGGACGACATCCTGCAAGGCGCCACGGTGCAGATCGCCGCCAGCGCGCAGCTCAAGGACTACGACGTGGTGACCATCCACGTCATCAGCGCCGTGACCGGCGGCAGCACTGACATCGACCACCCGATCAATGCCGGCGAAGGCGGCCAGGAAGTCCGGGTGTCCGTTCCCTGGGCGGTGATCGATGCCAGCGCCGGCACCACCTTCCAGCTCAAGTACACCATCACCCGCGCAGCAGGCGGGCCGGCGGATGAATCGGGGACGGTTACCTATTCGGTGGTCAGTGATATCGGGGACGGGCCGTTGCAGATCATGGGGGCGCGGTCCACCCCGAGCGTCTGGCGCTCCAACGCAAGGCAGAAGAGGATCAGTGCATTGCACGCGAACACCCTGGTCCCGGTGCTCGCGGAGTGGCGCTACGAGGGGGATCAGCAGTGGACCAAAGCGACCAGCTGGGTTGACGACAAGTCCTGGCTCAAGCTCTACGTCCGCAGCGGCAGCGAAACCTGGGAGTGCCGGGAAGCCAATGTCTTCGGTAACGGTGCCGGGGTCAGTGCAATCAATGGCAACGCGGCTTTCGTGGCCATGCGTGACGAGATCGTCGGCGAGGGCGGTATCAAGGCCGATATGGTGGCCTGGGGCAACGAGAAATTTGGCGGTGTGCTGGATGACCGGTTGAGCGCCATCGATACAGTAGTGGAGATTTCCGCGACTGCTTATGCGTATGCAGCCCGCCTGCGTGACGGCAGCATGGTTTGCTGGGGGTACCCGGAGTATGGCGGCACTCCGGCAACGCTGGCTGGCGAGTTCATCGAGGTCAAAGGCGCAATTCACGGGTTCGCGGGGCGCAAGCGGGACGGCACCCTGCACGTTTGGGGCGGCTCGTACATTGCTCCGATTCCAGAGCATGTCCATCGGCACAAGGACTACAAAGAGCTGACCTGCTCAGACCAGGCCGTCGCCGCGCTGCGTGAGAACGGCCAGGCGGTCGCCTGGGGTAACCCGAACAGCGGGGGGCAGATGCGCCCCGGCCAGGAACTGTTCAATGACATCGTCACGATCGCCAGCACTACCTCCGCCTTTGCCGCGCTGCGTCAGAGCGGCAACTCAAGCAGCGTGATCGCCTGGGGGGCAGCGAACTGGGGTGGCGAGGTACCCGGCGACATTGCCAGCCGGACCGACGTCAAGCGAATCCCGGCCGCCACTGCCAACACCTTCTGCATTCTTCTTGAAACGGGTGCGGTGAAGACCTGGCCCGCAACCGGCTACGGCGGCCACATACCCAAGGTCATTGCCGACCTCACGAATATCGTGGACGTCACCTCTACCGTCTTCGCTTTTTGTGCCCGGCTGAACAACGGCAAGGTAGTCGCTTGGGGCACGAGCTACTGGGGTGGCGATCTGACTCCTGAAGTCGAGGCGAGATCGGACATCGTCCAGGTCACGGGTAATGTCTATGCGTTCGCTGCGCTGTGCAGCGACGGCTCGGTAGTCGCCTGGGGCGACCAGCTCTCCGGCGGCGATACCTCCGCGGTCGCCGACAAGCTAGTCAATGTGCAAGCGATCTATGGCAACACCCACGGCTTCACCGCCCTGACCAAGGACGGCCGTGTCGTCACCTGGGGCGTAGGCCCCGGCGGCGGCAACAGCGACCACGTCCAGCCTGAACTCACCGGCAAGGTCACCCACAGCCGCCTGCTTTCCCCCGCCCACGCCGAAGCGATAGCGACCACCACCCACCGCTATGGAGAACAGCCATGACTTCCGACAGCCAACCCGCCGAAGTCCTGGACCTCGACCCGTTGCAGATCCCCCGCCTGATCATCCCGGTGAACGACGCCGATGGCGGGGTCAACCACCACATGGTGCATTCCCACGAGAAGGGCCTGGTGATCGTGCTGCAGGCTTACCTGGGCATGGCCGAGAACGACTGGATCAAGGTGTTCTGGGGCGACGACGATACGCCCGTGGCCTCCGACCTGGTGCTCGCCGACCAGGTCGGCAGCGACTTTTCCATGTTCGTGGCCGCCAACCGCATCCCCGAGGGCATCCATGCGCTGCACGCCACCGTCACCCGCTCCGGCGGCGGTAATG
>DQAA01000106.1:2538-2798 GCA_003523465.1 Pseudomonas sp. | reverse complement strand
ACCGACAGGGGCAGGGTGGTGCCGCCATTGCCGCCACCGGAGCGGGTGACGGTGGCCTTCAGGGTGTGGATGCCCTCGGGAACGCGGTTGGCGGTGACGTAGAGCTGGAATTCCTTGTCGACATGTTCGGCCAGGACCAGTCCGGAGGCGACCGGGCTGTCGTCGTCGCCCCAGTACACATCGACCCAGTCGTTTTCGCCCATCAGCGGGTAGGGCTGGAGCACCACCATCAGGCCACCGGCGTTGGCGTGGATCATGTA
>DQAA01000106.1:0-2522 GCA_003523465.1 Pseudomonas sp. | reverse complement strand
GTCGAGGTCCAGGACTTCGGCGGAGTGGTTGCTGGAAGTCATGGCTGTTCTCCGTAGCGGTGGGTGGTGGTCGCTAGTGATTCGGCTTCGGTGGTGGGCAGCAGGCGGCTGTGGGTGACTTTGCCGATGAGGTCCGGCAGGGCTGCGGAGTTATCGCCACCGCTTTCCCTCCAGCCCCAGGTCACCACCCGGCCACTTTTGGTCAAGGCGGTGAAGGATGTATGGCCCGCGTAGATGGCTCGGACATCGACCAATTGATCTGCCACGGAATGGGTAGAGCCGCCCATTAGCTCGCTCCCCCAGGCAATCACGCTGCCGTCGCTGCAGAGCGCGGCGAAGGCACTGCCATTACCGACCACCTGAACGATGTTCGAGGCTGCGGCGGCTTCGGGGGTCAGTTCCCCGCCAGAGGCACGAGGGCCCCAAGCGCGGACCTTGCCATTGCTCAAGCGCACGCAGAACGCAAACCAGGTCGCGCTTACCTCTTCCACGTTCTTCAGGTCTTTGATGGCTTCTGGCAGATCGCCCTCAATGGTGCTTGAGGGCCAGGCTTTCACCTCTCCGGTGTCCAGCAAGATGCAAAACGCCTGGCTGGTGGCGGCGCCGAGAGATTTGACGTTGGAGATCCGTGCTATGTCCTCGGGAATCAGTCCGCCTGCGTCTATATGTCCCCAGGCCATGACGCGCCTGGAGTTTGCGCTTGCACGCAACCCGATAAAGGCACCGTCGCTGCTGCCGAGCTGGACGATGTCGGTCAGCGCTTCCTGCCCCTCCTGCAGCTGTCCACCGTAGTCCGGGTTGCCCCACGCCACTACGTTGCCGGTCTCGCGGAGTGCGGCGAAGGCATGCGAGGTACCGCACAGGTCGAGATAGTCGCGGTGTTCCAGGATACGGTCCGGTACCGGTACCCCATGGGTCGTCAGGCCCCAGGCAAACAGCTCGCCGTCCCTCGTGCGGCCTGCGAAGGCCTCGGCATTGCTCCTGACCTGCACATAGTTGCCGTAGACAGTTGGAGGGATGACGTTCTCGTTCGAATTTCCCCAGCAAACTACATTGCCGTCCTCAAGCCGTGCCGCGTAGTCCCACATCGTCGCGGAGATCTCAACCACGTTCTTGATGGTGCTGATGCGGCCATCCAGCTCTCCTCCAAAGGCGGGAGTGCCCCACGCGACCATGTCCACTTCGGGACCGTTATCGCCAACCACCTCATCGCGCATTACGACACAGGATCCGTAGTGGACGTTCGTTCCGTTGGCGAACACGTTGACCCGACGGAATTCCCAGGTTTCGCTGCGGCTGCGGACATAGAGTTTCAGCCAGGGTTTTTCGTCGATCCAGTGGGTGCTGGTGGTCCACTGCTCTTCATCCTCGTAGCGCCATTCTGCGAGAACGCGCATCAGCGTCTCGTCATGCAGTGCTACCAACATCCGCGATGGGCCTTTCGGCTGGCGGGTGCAGTTGATAGTGGACCGCGCCCCCATGATCCGCAGCGGCCCGCTGCCAATCTCGGCGATCACCGAATACGTCACCGTCTCCGAGGGTTCCACCGGCCCGCCTGCCGCGCGGGTGATCTCGTAGCGCAGATCGAACGTGCCGCCGAGATTGGCGCTGATCACCTCGCGGGACAGCGGCAGGGTGACGGCCTTGCCGCCATCGCCGGGGGCGACGGTATGTTCCAGCGTCGCACTGCCATCCTCGCCATTGCCGCTGACCCATACGATCACCTTGTCGCCGTCGGCAAACTGCGCGCTGGCATCGATGCTGATGGTCGCACCATTGGGCAGTTGCTCCGGGTCGAGCTCGTTGCCGTCGGCCTCGAGGATCTCCGGCGGCGGCAGGATCAGTGTCCGGGTGTCGATACGGAAGACGGTGCTGGCGGAGGTCAGGCTCGACTCGCCGGGGCGTTCGATCCAGTAGGAAAGCTCCACGCTGGCGCCCCCGTACTCCTCGACCTTGGCCTGCTCGATGTTGAACTTCACTTCTTTGCCGACCATCGCCGGACTGATCGGCATGAAGTCGCTGAACGGCGTGCCGCTGCTGGCTTTCCAGACCAGGTGTGCGGTTTGCCCGGACAGCATGCCGGTCCAGGGCGGGACGATCACCACCAGTTGTCCCGGCAGTTCGTCCGGGTCGATGAGGCCGTCCTGCGCATGGGGTTCGGTGGTCGGCGCCGGCAGCTCGAACTGGATATCGCCGACGCTCAGGAACTCGTGTTCAGAGTCGAGATCGGTGTCGGTCGCGCCCTTGTTCAACCGGTAGTACACCGCAACGCTGCCGCCATCCAGCGGGGCGATGTGCTCGGCCTTGATGCTGAACAGCATCGGCTTGCCGGCATTGCCGCCGCTGACGCCACCCTCGTCGGTGTGCAGCAGGGCGCTGCCGTTGGCGCGGGTGCCGAGCCAGGTGAGGAACACCGTATCGCCCGCTTCCAGGGCTTCGCCGGGGACGGTCACCAGGGTCTGTTCCAGGGTCGGGTCGAGAACGCCGTTGACCGCATCGCGCACCTGCGGTTTCGGCAGGCG
>DQAA01000332.1 GCA_003523465.1 Pseudomonas sp. | reverse complement strand
CGGCAAGCCGGCACGGGTCAATCTTGCAGTGCTCGGGGTGGCCGTGGTCGCCTCCGGTGCGACCGCCATTGCCAGCCAGTTCACCCATCCCGGCGAGATCAAGGGCGAGCTGGGCCGTGATACCACCACCCTGTTCAACACCGCGCCGGACATGCCGGACGGCGACTGGCAGGCCTATGGCCGCACCGAGTTCGGCGACCGCTATTCGCCACTGCGGCAGATCACCCCGACCAACATCTACCAGCTGGAAGAGGCCTGGAGCATCCGCACCGGCGATATGCCCAGCGCCGACGACCCGGTGGAGCTGACCAACCAGAACACCCCGCTCAAGGTCAACGGCATGCTCTACGCCTGCACCGCCCACAGCAAGGTGCTGGCCCTGGACCCGGACACCGGTGCGGAAATCTGGCGCTTCGACCCGCAGATCAAGAGTCCGTCGGGCTTCAAGGGCTTCGCCCACATGACCTGTCGCGGCGTTTCGTATTACGACGAGAACAGCTACATCAACGCCGANNGGCCAGGCTGTGGCCCGCGCCTGTCCTCGGCGTCTTTACCTGCCAACCGCCGACGCGCGCCTGATCGCCCTGAACGCAGACAACGGCAAGGTCTGCGAAGGCTTCGCCAACCAGGGCGTGATCGACCTGACCCAAGGCATCGGCCCGTTCACCGCCGGCGGCTACTACTCCACCTCGCCGGCCGCCATCACCCGCAGCCTGGTGATCATCGGCGGGCACGTCACCGACAACGAATCGACCAACGAGCCCTCCGGCGTGATCCGCGCCTACGACGTACACGACGGCCGCCTGGTGTGGAACTGGGACAGCAACAACCCTGACGACACCAAGCCGCTGGCGCCGGGCAAAACCTACAGCCGCAACTCGGCGAACATGTGGTCCCTGGCCAGCGTCGATGAGAAGCTCGGCATGGTCTACCTGCCCCTGGGCAACCAGACCCCGGACCAATGGGGCGCCGACCGCACCCCCGGCGCGGAGAAATTCAGCGCCGGCATCGTCGCCCTGGACCTGACCAGCGGCAAGGTGCGCTGGAACTATCAGTTCACCCACCACGACCTGTGGGACATGGACGTCGGCAGCCAGCCGACCCTGCTCGACCTGAGGACCGCCGATGGCATCAAGCCGGCGCTGATTGCCCCGACCAAACAGGGCAGCCTGTATGTCCTCGACCGTCGCGACGGCACGGCAATCGTGCCGATCAACGAGGTCCCGGCACCGCAGGGCGCAGTGGAAGGCGACCGCACTTCGCCGACCCAGGCTCGCTCCGACCTCAACCTGCTCGGCCCGGAGCTGACCGAACAGGCCATGTGGGGCGCCAGTCCATTCGACCAGATGCTCTGCCGCATCCAGTTCCGCCAGTTGCGCTACGAAGGCCAGTACACGCCGCCGTCGGTGCAGGGCTCGCTGATCTATCCGGGCAACGTCGGGGTGTTCAACTGGGGCAGCGTGTCGGTGGACCCGGTGCGCCAGTTGCTGTTCACCAGCCCCAACTACATGGCCTTCGTCTCGAAGATGGTGCCCCGCGCCGAGGTGGCCGAAGGCAGCAAGCGCGAGAGCGAAACCGCCGGCGTGCAACCGAACACCGGCGCGCCCTATGCGGTGACCATGCATCCGTTCATGTCGCCCCTGGGCGTGCCGTGCCAGGCCCCAGCCTGGGGTTATGTCGCCGGTATCGACCTGCTCAGCAACAAGGTGGTGTGGAAGCACAAGAACGGCACCAGCCGCGACAGCTCGCCGATTCCGATTGGCCTGCCGATCGGCGTGCCGAGCATGGGCGGTTCGATGGTGACGGCCAGTGGCCTGGGCTTTCTCAGCGGGACGCTGGACCAGTACCTGCGGGCGTATGACGTGAATACCGGCAAGGTGCTGTGGAAGGCGCGGCTGCCGGCGGGGGGGCAGGCGACGCCGATGACTTATACCGGGAAGGACGGGAAGCAGTATGTGTTGGTGACGGCGGGGGGGCATGGGTCCCTGGGGACCAAAATGGGCGACTACATCATCGCTTACAAATTGCCTAACTGATTGCTGCTGAGCGCCCCATCGCTGGCGGTGCACGCGGTCCCTGTGGGAGCTGGCTTGCCAGCGATGAGGCCCTCGAACTCACTGCAACTCTACATGGCAAACTTCCGGGTCCACTCCCGCGCAGTCCTGTCGAACTGCACCCGCACCCGCTGGTATTCCAGCGCCACATCCAGGCGCAACGCCCCCCGTGGTTCCGGGTCGCAGAGCAACGAGGTGATGCTCAACAGCACCTTCGACAAGGTCAGCGCCGGGGTCCAGTTGTCGTCGAGGATCTCCAGCCCCACCGCCCCGTCCTCGCCGATGTTGGGATGCCACACCGGCGTCTTGAAACTGATCTTCGGCGGCTTCGCCGGGTAGTCCGGCGGAAACTGCACATCGAGGAAAAACACCCCGCCCTCGTAGGGCGTGTCCCGTGGCCCCATCAGGGTGGCCTGCCAATGAAACAGGTCCTCGCCCAACGGCCCCGCCGAGCAGTTCTGCGGCGGATCCTTGGTGAAATCGTGCAGTTCCCGAATGATGCGCTTCAGTGCAACGTCCATTGGCTACTCCCTGACCCTGATTGGCCGACAAGCCACAACAGTAGCACTTCGCGATCAGTGTTCCGTACATGCACTAAGCTGCATCTTTCACAGGGCCTTCCCGACAAAAGCCGTCAGGCATTGAAACCACCCTCCCACCGCCCCATCTAAGCACCATAGTCATTCACGCAGGTGCCCCATGAGCGACCAGCAGGATCTCCCGGAACATCCCGACGAATACGCCGAAGTCGAGCATCTCGACGACTCCGACCCTACCGGGCGAACCCTCGCCCTGCCTGGCCAGCAACTGCCGGACAAGGTCTACGTGATCCCGATCCACAATCGCCCGTTCTTCCCCGCGCAGGTGCTGCCGGTGATCGTCAATGAAGAGCCCTGGGCAGAAACCCTCGACCTGGTCGCCAAGACCCCGCACCACAGCCTGGCCCTGTTCTTCATGGACGAGCCGCTGCAGGACCACCGTCATTTCGACACCTCGGCCCTGCCGCTGTACGGCACCCTGGTCAAGGTGCACCACGCCAGCCGCGAGAACGGCAAGCTGCAGTTCGTCGCCCAGGGCCTGACTCGGGTGCGCATCCGCACCTGGCTCAAGCACCATCGCCCGCCGTACCTGGTGGAAGTCGAATACCCGCACCAGAGCCCCGAGCCCACCGACGAGGTGAAGGCCTACGGCATGGCGCTGATCAACGCGATCAAGGAACTGCTGCCGCTCAACCCGCTGTACAGCGAAGAGCTGAAGAACTACCTCAACCGCTTCAGCCCCAACGATCCGTCACCGCTCAGCGACTTCGCCGCAGCGCTGACCTCGGCCACCGGCGCGCAGCTTCAGGAAGTCCTGGATTGCGTGCCGATGCTCAAGCGCATGGAAAAAGTCCTGCCGATGCTGCGCAAGGAGGTCGAGGTCGCGCGCCTGCAGAACGAGATCTCCGCCGAAGTGAACCGGCAGATCGGCGAGCACCAGCGCGAGTTCTTCCTCAAGGAACAGCTCAAGGTCATCCAGCAGGAGCTGGGCCTGACCAAGGACGACCGCAGCGCCGACCTCGAACAGTTCAAGCAGCGCCTGGACAACAAGACCCTGCCGGCCGCCGCGAAAAAGCGTATCGACGAAGAGATGGGCAAGCTCGCGATCCTCGAGACCGGCTCGCCGGAATACGCCGTCACCCGCAACTACCTGGAATGGGCCACCGCCCTGCCGTGGGGCGTGTATGGCAGCGACAAGCTCAGCCTCAAGCACGCGCGCAAGGTTCTCGACCAGCACCACTCCGGTCTCGATGACGTCAAGGACCGCATCCTCGAATTCCTCGCGGTCGGCGCCTACAAGGGCGAGATCAGCGGCTCCATCGTCCTGCTGGTAGGCCCGCCGGGAGTGGGCAAGACCAGCATCGGCAAGTCCATCGCCGAATCCCTCGGCCGGCCGTTCTATCGCTTCAGCGTTGGCGGCATGCGCGACGAGGCGGAGATCAAGGGCCACCGTCGCACCTACATTGGCGCCCAGCCGGGCAAGCTGGTGCAGGCGCTGAAGGATGTCGAGGTGATGAACCCGGTGATCATGCTCGACGAGATCGACAAGATGGGCCAGAGCTACCAGGGCGACCCCGCCTCGGCGCTGCTCGAAACCCTCGATCCGGAGCAGAACGTCGATTTCCTCGACCATTACCTCGACCTGCGCCTGGACCTGTCCAAGGTGCTGTTCGTGTGTACCGCCAACACCCTCGATGCGATTCCCGGCCCGTTGCTGGACCGCATGGAAGTGATTCGCCTGTCCGGCTACATCACCGAGGAAAAACTGGCCATCGCCAAGCGCCACCTGTGGCCCAAGCAGTTGCAGAAGGCCGGGGTGGCCAAGACCAGCCTGAGCATCAGCGACGCCGCGCTGCGCACGGTGATCGAGGGCTACGCCCGCGAGGCCGGGGTACGCCAGTTGGAGAAACAGCTGGGCAAACTGGTGCGCAAGGCGGTGGTGCGGCTGATCGACGAGCCGGACGCCACGATCAAGATCGGCCCGAAAGATCTCGAAGCTGCCCTGGGCATGCCGGTGTTCCGCAGCGAGCAGGTACTGGCCGGCAAGGGCGTGATCACCGGCCTGGCCTGGACCAGCATGGGCGGCGCTACCTTGCCGATCGAGGCGACACGGATCCACACGCTCAATCGCGGCTTCAAGCTCACCGGGCAACTGGGTGACGTGATGAAGGAATCGGCAGAAATTGCCTACAGCTATATCAGCTCGCACCTGAAGCAGTACGGCGGCGATCCGACCTTCTTCAATGAAGCCTTCGTCCACCTCCATGTGCCGGAAGGCGCAACGCCGAAGGACGGGCCAAGTGCCGGTATCACCATGGCCAGCGCCTTGCTCTCGCTGGCGCGGGACCAGGTGCCGAAGAAAGGCGTGGCGATGACCGGCGAGATGACCCTGACCGGGCATGTGCTGCCGATTGGCGGGGTGAGGGAGAAGGTGATTGCCGCGCGGCGGCAGAAGATCTTCGAGCTGATCCTGCCGGAGGCGAACCGGGGAGATTTCCTGGAATTGCCGGAGTACCTGAAGAACGGGATGACGGTGCATTTCGCCAAGCGCTTCGGGGATGTGGCCAAGGTCCTGTTCAGCTGAGGACTTGAGGGCCCTATCGCTGGCAA
>DQAA01000515.1 GCA_003523465.1 Pseudomonas sp. | reverse complement strand
ATCCGCATGTTCAGCAGTGCGTCGCTGAGCATCTCGCGGTGCCGGGCATCGGGTGGGTCGGGGAGGCACGCGGCGTATTGGATGGCTTTGACGAGGTGTTCGGTAGCCCGGGTGATCGCGTCTTCATGGGAAAGGCCGGGACCGACGCAGAGCGTTGGTGGATCGGGGACGAGCTTTTTCATGGCGTATCTCTCGTAGGGGAAAAAACGGGATCGCCACTGTTCGCTGCTAAACGATGGGTGGCGACTGTACGTGGGTTAGCAGACCGAGCTACGAGAATCCCGGCGCACCCGAAGATGCCCCACGCACAGCCGCCATGAAAGGTTGCTGGTGATTACCGTAGATTCGGACTGCTAATCCGGTCATCGATGTGCGACGACCGGCGAAGACTAGGCAGCGATTCCAAGGTAAGCAACCAATAAGCGGGCCGGGGAGTATGCTTGGGAAATTGCCTACAAGAAAGTCGGAAGAATGGGGAGTTTTGAGGCTAAATGCGACATGTCGGGTTCTCCGATGCTGGAGTTTTTTGGCTTGATCCATGAGGTTGAGTCGGGTCCAGTGCGCCGCCGTTCGAAAGGAACGGTATCGACCCAAAACGGCCCCTCAATTGGCCTGTTCGACGATGGCAGATTTTGACCAATGTTTGGCTGAGATGACAGACCGAAATGGGTCGCTGCACCTCATGAATAGCCTTATGCCATTATTATCCTCTAAGATCATTCTTCAGCGCGGTTATTTAGAGAGTTCAAGAGGATTTCAGGTATGGATGCCGCTGCACAGTTGGAGGGCCTGCGCGCGAGTTCCGGTTTCGCTTCGCTAGGCCATTACACAACAGCCTTCGACATGTTCAAGGTAATGGGGGTGAGCACCAAAGAGCTGATCCATTCGAACATTATTGCCGCCTTCATGAATGCCAATGGACCCCACGGTTTGGGTTCATCGTTCAGGGATGCGTACGTAGCGTCGCTCGCCAAGCTGCCATGCAGTGGACAAGCGCTTCCGGTTGGGGTGCTGGAAAACCTTGAAGGAGCCAAAGCAAAGGTCGCCAGGGAGCTTGCTCACATAGATGTGCTGCTCGACTTCCCGGACAAGCGACTCGTCATCGCTATCGAGAACAAGATTTGGGCGATTGATCAACGCGATCAAGTCGCGCGCTATCAGAAGGCGCTTTGCGAACTCTACCCGCATCACGTGCATCGGGCTCTGGTCTATTTGACTCCGTCGGGCAGGCAGTCACCCACCGAGGATCTGCAATCCAGTGTGCCGGTTTACCATCAATCCTATGGGGAGCTAGCCGCGCTCTTTCGTCAGTACCAATCCCACGCCACTTCATCCGCCGCCTATTTCGTCGATCAGTTCTGCACGCACGTGGAAAAAACAATGTCAGGGAACTCCGAGCTGAACAATCTTTGCTGGGAGATTTTCCAGCAGAACGAAGACGCTTACGCTCACCTTGTAAAGCAGTACGAATACTGCAAAACGCGCAAGATGACCGAGCTGTTTGATCGCTTGAGCGAACGTCTGGTTAGCGATCGACTGTTCGAAGATATCGCTGGCGGGCTTGAGATCAGGGCTTCTTCGAAGAAAGACAAGCAACAGTACGACTTGGATGTTCGCTTACGTAGTTGGCCCGAGGGCGTATGGATCAAAATCTACAAACACAACTGGTTTGGAGTGTTCCCATTTTTCCGAGGTGAGGATCGTGAGGCGCTGAGTGTTCACCTACCGATCTTCACTCAACCAGCGCACGCTGTTCCTGATTGGACAGACCTGTACTTCGCCTCCACCCGTTTTGTGGTCAAGGAAGATCGGTGTGTGCTGGAGCAAGGAGATAAAGTGACGGACATCCATCTCGATGAAGCTCTCACTCGCGTGCATGACTGCCTGATTGAAATCAATCAAGCGCTTGATTGCCATTGAGCAAGCCGAAACCCGGTCTACCGCGACTATTGGACAAACCCGAATACCGAGAGCGCAACGTCATCGAGGCCCTGTACTGCCTCCGGCCCGACGCGCCAACACCAGCTTGATGCACACCAGCAGCGGCGCCGCCACGGCAAACAGCAATGCCACGGCATTGAACGCAGTGTCGAAGGCGATGACCGTCCCCTGCCCCGCCACTGCCCGCCCCAACAGACTGACGGCCGCCCGGCCAGCAGCGAGCGGGTCCATGCCCTGGTGCCGTAACATCGTCGCGGTCGCCTCCAGCCGTTCAATCACGGCTGTCGCACCTGGGCTGACATACGCACCAAGCGTTTGGGTATTGAGCACGCCATGCTGGTCGAGCAGCGTTTGCAACCCCGCTACCCCCATCAAGCCGCCCAGCTGACGGCCCGTATTGAACAGGCCGATCCCGCTGGCCAGGCTGTACCGGCCCAGCTTGCCAAACGCGATCAGCGTCAGGGACAGGAACAGCAATCCCAGCCCGGCACCGCGCAGCATCACCGCGCCCATCATGTCGCCCATGCCACTCTCCTGGGTCGAACCCGAGAGCATCCACATCGCGATCATGATTGCGAGGATGCCAAACGGCACCGTGGCAAAAGGCGCGAGCCCGCGTATCTGGATCAGGTAGGCCACCCCCAGCAGCACAACGGTGAACACCACGCCACTGGGCAACAGCAACAGGCCCGTATCGGTGGCGGTGAACGCCAGCACCGACGTTGAAAAGACCGGAATGACGAAAGCGCTGCCGAACAACGCTGCGCCAGCAACGAAGCTGACAATGAAGGCGAAAGTGAAGTCGCTCGACCGGAACAGGCTGAAGTCCAGCACCCCCTGCCCTTTGCTCAACAATTGCTGACCAAGGAACAGCAGCATCGCCGCGACACCGACCACGCCGGCCCAGCGCATGTGCAAGGCCTCGAACCAGTCCCAGCGGCTTCCCTGGCTCAGAACGTAGGTCAGGCACAGCAGCGCAGTGGCTGCCAGTATGTAGCCCGGTCCATCGAAACGGCGCCGGCCGGGCGCAGCGTGGGCCGGCAGTTCGGCGAGCAGCAGCACGCCGACCGCCGCCAAGGTCAGGGGCACCACACTGAGAAATATCCAGGTCCAGTCATGGCTATCGATCAGCCACCCCTGCAGGCAAGGCACGAGCGCTGCAGGTGCGACTACCGCGCCGATGGCGAACAGGCCTTGCAGGAACGGTTGCCGGCCTTTCNNCAACAGCACGCCGCCCGCCATGCCCTGACAGGCCCGCAGGGTTGCCAGCCCATGGAGATTCACCACCAGCCCCGCACCTGCGCAGGCCCCCCCATCAGCAAGGTAGCGCCGATGACCAGCGCACGCGGCGCGATGCGCCCCAGCAGCCAGGGCGCGAAAAGAAAACCCATCAGTTTGCAGGCGGTGTAACCGACCTCCAGCCAGGCGAACTCATCCGGTGTGGCATGGGTATCGCCCATGATGTCGCTGCGGCCGAAAGCCAGCANNGGTGAGGGCGGCCAGGACAATGCCGACCACCAGCAGCCAGCCGCTGCCAGCCCCACTGTCAGCGCCGCGGCTTACCCGCCTGGCACTCACAAGTCACCTCCAGCCTCGATTCGCACCCGCGCCGAAAGCCCCGGCACGATGCGCCCAGGTAGCGGGTTGTGGACCAGGCGAATCTTCACGGGTACTCGCTGCACCACGCGCACGAAATTGCCGGTGGCGTTGTCCGGCGGCAACAGGCTGAACGCCGCCCCGCTACCGGGTGCAACGCTGTCGACGACGCCGTCCAGGCTGTCCGAGGAATAGCCATCAAGGGTGACCGTGGCGCGCTGCCCGGGCTGGATATGCTCGAGCTGGGTTTCCTTGAAATTGGCCACGACCCACACGCTTTCAACCGGCACAAGGTCAAGCAAGGCACCGCCCGGTGTGACGAAGCGCCCTACCCGCACCTGCCGGTTGCCTATCACCCCGGCCACCGGCGCCCGCACCACGGTGTGTTCCAGTTCGAGCGAGGCAAGGTCGCGCGCGGCCATGGCCTGGGCGATGGCCGCAACGGCAGC
>DQAA01000528.1 GCA_003523465.1 Pseudomonas sp. | reverse complement strand
TTCCACAGTTCCAGCATCACAAGGACCTTGCCCAAACGCATTTCGGTCATCGGCCCCCGACTGCCGCCCTGCAAGGCGTCGTCGAAACTACGGGTCGCAGCGCGGTCGATGCGTGCTGTCGCACCCCGGCTCAGGGGCTTGCCGCCGCGTGTTTCGAAGTGGATGTCCTTTGCGTGGCGCCCCAGTTGCGAATGAAGGATGGTCATGGCGACCCTGCTGCTCGCCTTGTCCAGCACGGTAGCGGGCTTGTTCTGGAACAGCGAGTTGCCCAGGGTGTTGATCAGCATTGCACCGCCTACCAGATAGCTGGACGGTGGTCCGCCAGTTCTTTCGGCCAACGCGTCCATCAACGCATGGGCACGGTCGTAGACGACAGCCAGTTTTTTCATCCGATCCTGCAAGGCCGCAGAGTCGAGATCCTCCAGCATGCTCCGCTCCTGATACAGCTTGGCCACCTCCTCCTCGGCAGCTTCCTGATTCTGCGCCAACGCACGCCAGTACAGGTTATCCCGCGAGATATCCGCATCGCGCCAGCGCTCGAGCAACGCCTGCCCGGCCTCGGTGGCGTTCATGCCCACCATGGCCTTGCCCAATTGGTCCTCGAACAGCAGGGCCTGCTCAGTGTCGTTGCGGTCGAACAGGTCGAGAGCCTGGAGCAACTGCTCACTCTGGAGCCAGAGCAGGTGGTCCGCCGTCCGCGCATTCCGAGCCGCATCAGCCTTTTCCACCTCGGCGCGATAACGCTTGAGAAAGGCCTGACGCATGTCCTCGTCGATATAGGGCGCGTACTTGTCCCAGCTCTCGGTGCGCTGGGACTTGAGTTCGGCTTTGTACACCTCCTGCTGGTGCACAGGATTACGGAAGGCCCGGTAGTTCCCTGACGATTGCACCACCGCGTGACGATTGCCTGCCTGATACTGCGGGTCCGTGTAGCGCACACCAATGTGCGTCTGGAGCTTCTGGTTCTTGTGGAAGGTGGCCTCGGCCTCGTCCTCCAGCAACCTCCTGATGTTTTCGATGGCAAACGCAATAGTGAACTTGCGATGGTTATCGACCTTTTCCTCATCCTCCTGCGCCATGAACGCTTCGAGCGAATCACTGCTCGCATTGCGCCAGGCATTGAGTTCCTGGACCACGCCAAGGGCATCGTTAAGAACGACGGCAACTCCGCGCTGCGCCTTGTGCCCAGCCGTGGGGCGCATTTCTGCTCGCACGGCCTGTCCGGGCGGCGTAAGCGAAAGTGCGAAGGCTTGGGACTTCAGGTGTTCCTTGAGAGCGGGCTTGCCGTCGGCGGCGTATTCCGCAACGAGGTCGAGGGTGTCATGGGAGACGACGTCGTCCATGCGCGGCTGCTCTTCCGATATCAAGCCGGCGATGTCCACCGAGGTCATGGTGTCCCGGTGCTTCGACAGTTGCCGGTATTTGTCACGCACACCCTTTGTCAGGGGAACAGGGCTGTAGAGGAAGCGCAGGTCGTCGATGCTGTCCATATCGTCGACTCGCAGCATCCAGGCCAGCCCCTTGACTCCGCCTTCGCCGGCAAAGGGTGATGGAGTGGGCGCCCAAGGCTGGTCGGCATCCATGAACTCAAGGCTGGCGAGGTCGGACACGCGGTATTGGCTATGNNTACGGCCCTTCCACTCGCTTGATCAGGACGTACAGAAACCCTTCGCGCAGGAGCCGCAGGGCGTAGCCGGACTCGCTGAGCCGACCGACCCGGGTGGGACGGCCAAGATGCGGCGGCAGGAACGGCAGCAGGCCACGCTGCCTGGCGTCACCACCCACGGCGCCGTAGCGCAACGGCAGGAAGGAAAAGCTCCGGGTGCAGCTTACGGTCGGACCCGGCTGCAATGCGTCTCTTAGATACCTGCGGTTTTTCTCGCAGAGTTCGAGGGTTTCTTCCCAGTTGAACATGGCGATGACTCACTTGGAGTGAAGGGAAAGATGCTTGGTGAGCGTCTGTGCGAGGGGGTGGCCGTTGTCGCGCACGTCCGCCAGGACGGCTTGCCAGAGAGGGGCGTCGCGCAAGTCCTGGCCATGACGGGTAAGCAGGATGACGTATTCGCCGAGGTCTTCCGGCCGGCTCAGGCCGTGGGTCCGAGCCTCGCCCAGAAGCTTGCGCACATGCGCCAGGCGGGTGCCGTGCTTGCTGTCGGAGGACAGGGTCATCAGTGATGCCTGGAGCTGTTCGGCCAGACGATAGGTCAGTGGGTCACCGTTCAGGGCATCCCAGCACGCTTGGTCAAGGCGGATTGGCGGGACGCCGAAACGGTTCGGCTGGTTGTGGCAGGCGTAATGGCACCAGACCAACTTGTCGGCGTGGGGCACCATTGACCACCATGACTTTATGGGCGACAGCAATTCAGAGATGCCGATCAGGTCGTGGCGAGCGTGGAGGACGGGGAACGCCTGCTCACTGTAGAAACGCAGCAGGCAGGTATCACCCTGCGGCCCGCGAACGATGGTGCCCTGGCCGAGATGATTGGCCAGCCTCGAGGGCTCCATGGCACTGATCAGCCACGCGCTCGGTACATCGCCGGCTATCTCGGAGAGTGTGCAGTGGAAATCGTATTGGCCGTCGAGGCTCAGGTAATCTCCGGAACAGAACAGCCAGGGGCCGATATCCCGAAGATTGGCGAAGCATGGCTGGTGAAGGAGCGGAAAGGCGTCATGCGCAAATCGCTCCATCAAACGTTGACGCGCCTCCAGCGGTACTCGTGCCAACTCGACTATGGCCGTCAGGCGCAGGTTCGATGCCTCGTAAAGCTGGTCCATCAGTCTTTCGGCAAAAGGTGACATCAGAAGGCCCCTCCCTGCATTGGAACCAGGCTGCGCCCTTCTGTCATCGCCTTGAGCAAGCAGCCCACGCACACGGGTTCGCCTTCCTCTGGCGTTGCGGCCATGACGATGCTGTTGCTGTTACCAGCAGAGGTGATCGACAGGGGACCCAGTTTGCGGATTGCGATGCCGTCGAGGGTGATGCCCGCCGCATCGATGCGCAGCGTGCCGCCGGGCCCATTGAGCACCACCGCCTCGGAAGACTGGATTTCGAAAACCCGGGTGCGATGGATGATGCTTTGCCCCGCCTCCAGCAGAACCGCCCCCTGCACCCGCTGCTGCAAGTAGCCACCGATTTCCACCTGGTGACTGGCGGCGGTGCTGTCATGGCGGTCATTGCCGACCTGCTCGATGCGATCCAGCGCGGTGGTGATGGTGTGATTGTGGCCAATGACCAGTTCTTCGTCCTGCCCGATCTCATGGCGTCGGTTCTGCCCGATCAGCACCTGTTCGTCATTGCCTACGGTGTCCTTGCGGTCATGCCCGACGGTGAGGGTTTCGTCGTTGTCCACCTGCTCGCTGCGGTCATGCCCTACCAGGGTGGTCTCGTCGTTCTTGACGACGTTGTTCTGGTCCTTCTGGGCGTGGATGAACACCTCTTCCAATCCCGCCTCGTCCTCGAAGCGCAGTTCGTTGAAACCATCGCCCTTGTGGGTCTGGCTCTTGATGGTCATGCAGGTCTTGTGCGCCGGCAGTTCGTAGGGCGGACGCTGCAGCGCCGTGTAGCAGCGCCCGGTGATCAGAGGCTGGTCCGCGTCGCCATCCTGGTAACTGACGATGACTTCCTGGCCAATCCGCGGGATCGCCATATGGCCCCAGAGCGCCCCGGCGATGTTCTGTGATACCTGGATCCAGCAGGAGCTGTGCTCGTCGTTGTTGCCTTCCCTGTCCCAAGGGAACTGCACTTTTACCCGGCCGTATTCGTCGCAGTAGATTTCCTCCCCCGGCGGGCCGACCACCGTGGCCGGCTGCGGGCCGTCGATGCAGGGCTTGGGCAGCGCTTCGGGGCGCCATTCGGTGTCGTCGGGGACCAGGGTGGCAATGCAGTTGTAGTGGGTGCCTTCATGGGCTTCGGCGCTGTCTTCGCCCTGGCTGACGTATTGCTTGCCGTGGTGTTCCAGGCGGATCGGGCGCCAGCCGCGGTTGAGGTCTTCACGGGGGTGGCCGACCAGGTCGAAGAACAAGCCCGGCACCAGTCGCGCGTCGTCGCCCTCGGCAATCACCACGCAGGCATCGCCGCGCAGGCCACGCAGACGGTCACGGCTGAAGGCGTTGCCGATTTCACCCTTGTAGCGGCCGGGGTAGTCGTAGCGTTCGTAGCTGTTGGCCTGGTGTTGCAGGTCGCTGGCCTGGTGCCTGCTCTGCTGGTTGTAGCGCGGATTCTTGAAGCTGTAGTCGCGCTGGACCTGCCGGGAGCTGCGCACGTTTTCGCTGTAGGTGAAGCGGTGCAGCGCCGGGCCAGGGCGGTCGCCGCCGGGCTGGGGGTTGTATTCGACGGGGCCGCCCTCCTGCTTGCCGAAGATCCACAGACGGTCGCAGTGAATCAGGCGGTGGGCTTCGGCGCT
>DQAA01000514.1 GCA_003523465.1 Pseudomonas sp. | reverse complement strand
CAGGCCCGACCGACGGCGAAGCGCCGATCGAAGTGGGCGGCCTGCTGCTCGACCCGATCAGCCACCGCGTGACCATCGACGGCAAGCCTGCCGAAATGGGCCCGACCGAATACCGCCTGCTGCAGTTCTTCATGACCCACCAGGAACGCGCCTACACCCGTGGCCAGTTGCTGGACCAGGTCTGGGGCGGCAACGTCTACGTCGAGGAGCGCACCGTGGACGTGCATATCCGCCGCCTGCGCAAGGCGCTGGGTGAAGCCTACGAAAATCTGGTACAAACCGTCCGTGGCACCGGCTACCGTTTCTCGACCAAGAGCTGAAAACAGCTACAAGCCGCAAGCTATAAGCCTCAAGTAAGAGCAAAAGCAAAACGAGATCGGCTTCAATCTTGCAGCTTGTGGCTTGCAGCTTGAGGCTGATCCGAAAGGATCCCCAATTGAACCAGAACTGGCATGGCACCCTGATTCGCCACATGCTGCTGCTGATCAGCGTCTGCCTGATCGTCGGGCTGATCAGCGGTTACTACGGCTGGGCCCTGGCCCTGGGCCTGGCGGTCTACCTGGGCTGGACCCTCAAGCAGATGCTGCGCCTGCACCACTGGCTGCAGGAGCACAAACCCGACGAGCCGCCGCCGGATGGCTACGGCCTGTGGGGCGAAGTGTTCGACAGCATCTATCACCTGCAGCGTCGCGACCAACGAGTACGCGGGCGCCTGCAAGCGGTGATCGACCGCGTCCAGGAATCCACCGCCGCGTTGAAAGACGCGATCATCATGCTCGACAGCGAAGGCAACCTTGAATGGTGGAACCGCGCCGCCGAGACCCTGCTGGGCCTCAAGACCCCACAGGACAGCGGCCAACAGGTCACCAACCTGGTCCGCCATCCGCGCTTCAAGGAATATTTCGAGGCGGAAAACTACCTCGAACCCCTGGAAATCCCCTCGCCGATAAGCGATCGCCTGCGTATCCAGTTCCACATCACCCGCTACGGCAACAACGAGCACCTGATGCTGGTGCGCGACGTGACCCGCATTCACCAGCTGGAACAGATGCGCAAGGACTTCGTCGCCAACGTCTCCCACGAACTGCGCACGCCGCTGACGGTGATCGCCGGCTACCTGGAAACCCTGCTGGACAACGTCGAGGACGTTAACCCGCGCTGGACCCGCGCCCTGCAGCAGATGCAGCAACAGGGCGGGCGCATGCAGACCCTGCTCAACGACCTGCTGCTGCTGGCCAAGCTGGAAGCTACCGATTACCCGTCCGACAGTCACCCGGTGCTGGTCGACACCCTGCTCGCCTCGATCAAGGGTGATGCCCAGGCCCTGTCCGGTCAGCGCAACCAGCGCATCACCCTGGACGCCGAGCCCGGCCTGCGCCTGAAAGGCAGCGAGGCAGAACTGCGCAGCGCCTTCTCCAACCTGGTGTTCAACGCCGTGAAGTACACCCAGGACGAAGGCAATATCCGCATCCGCTGGTGGTCCGACGACCAGGGCGCGCACCTGAGCGTGCAGGACTCCGGCATCGGCATCGACGCCAAGCACCTGCCGCGCCTGACCGAGCGCTTCTACCGTGTCGACTCCAGCCGCGCCTCCAATACCGGCGGCACCGGCCTGGGCCTGGCGATCGTCAAGCACGTGCTGTTGCGTCACCGCGGTCGCCTGGAGATCAGCAGCGTGCCCGGCCACGGCAGCACCTTCACCTGCCACTTTCCTGCCGCCCAGCTCGTCGCGCAAAAGGCTTACTGAACCAGCGGACTTTGCATTTGCGCCCCCAGCCGCTACATTGGCAGACCGGTGCCAGCATGAGCTGGCACCTATTTCTTACTATTTCAAGATCACGGAACCCCGTAAAACCCCATCATGGAACCTTCTTCCAGTATCAGCCTCGCCTCCCTTTTCGCCGATTTCGGCATGATTCTTTTTGCTCTGCTCCTGGTTCTGCTCAACGGCTTCTTCGTTGCCGCCGAGTTCGCCATGGTCAAGCTGCGCTCGACCCGGGTCGAGTCGATCGCCGAGCAGCACGGCTGGCGCGGCAGCATCCTGCGCACCGTGCATAGCCAACTGGATGCCTACCTGTCCGCCTGCCAGCTGGGTATCACCCTGGCCTCGCTGGGCCTGGGCTGGGTCGGCGAGCCGGCCTTCGCCCACCTGCTCGAACCGCTGCTGGCGGCGGTCGGCGTGGAGTCGCCGGAGATCATCAAGGGCGTGTCGTTCTTCAGCGCCTTCTTCGTGATCTCCTACCTGCACATCGTGGTCGGCGAGCTGGCGCCCAAGTCCTGGGCGATCCGCAAGCCGGAACTGCTGTCGCTGTGGACGGCCGTGCCGCTGTACCTGTTCTACTGGGCGATGTACCCGGCCATCTACCTGCTCAACGCCAGCGCCAACGCCATCCTGCGCATCGCCGGGCAAGGCGAGCCGGGCCCGCATCACGAGCACCATTACAGCCGCGAGGAGCTGAAGCTGATCCTGCACTCCAGCCGTGGCCAGGACCCGAGCGACCAGGGCATGCGCGTGCTGGCCTCGGCGGTGGAAATGGGCGAGCTGGAAGTGGTCGACTGGGCCAACTCCCGGGAAGACATGATCAGCCTCGACGCCAATGCGCCGCTGAAAGAGATCCTGGCGATGTTCCGTCGCCACAAGTTCAGCCGTTACCCGGTGTACGACGCCGAGCGCGGCGAGTTCGTCGGCCTGCTGCACATCAAGGACCTGCTGCTGGAACTGGCGGCCCTGGACCACGTGCCGGAGTCGTTCAACCTGTTCGAGCTGACCCGTCCGCTGGAGCGCGTGTCCCGGCACATGCCGCTGTCGCAGTTGCTGGAGCAGTTCCGCAAGGGCGGCGCGCACTTCGTCCTGGTCGAGGAAGCCGACGGCAAGGTGATCGGCTACCTGACCATGGAAGACGTGCTGGAGGTGCTGGTCGGCGATATCCAGGACGAACACCGCAAGACCGAGCGCGGCATCCTCGCCTACCAGCCGGGCAAGCTGCTGGTGCGGGGTGATACGCCGCTGTTCAAGGTCGAGCGCCTGCTCGGCATCGACCTCGACCACATCGAGGCGGAAACCCTCGCTGGCCTGGTCTACGAGACGCTCAAGCGGGTTCCGGAAGAGGAAGAAGTGCTGGAAGTCGAAGGCCTGCGCATCATCATCAAGAAGATGAAAGGGCCGAAGATCGTCCTGGCCAAGGTGCTCAAGCTCGATTGAGCCGCCTCAGGGGTTGCCGGCCGTGAAGTTCGGTAGCCCGCCGACGGCCTGGTTGAACTGGTAGGGGATCGACTCCACCGCCAGCCCGACATTGCGCTGCACCACGAAATGCAGGTGCGGCGCAGTGCTCCTGCCGGTATTGCCGGAGCGCGCCAGCGGCGTGCCATAGGCCACCTGCTGACCCTCGCGAACCACCACCGAGCCGCGCATCAGGTGCAGGTACACGCTCATGGTGCCGTCGTTGTGCAGGACCCTGACGAAATTGCCTGACGGCTGGGTCCCCCGCCCACTCTGCCAATTCTCCACCTTGACCACCACCCCGGCCCGCGCTGCGATGATCGGCGTGCCTTCGGGCATGGCGATGTCCATGGCGTAGCGGCCTTTGGGGCCGAAATGGCTGAAGCGACCGTTGGGGCCTTGGGTCAGGCGAAACGGCCCGCCACGCCACGGCAGCGGGTAGCGATAGGCCTGGGGGCGCTGGGCCGGGTCGCCGAGGGCGGTACGGAATTTTTCCTTGTAGCTGACCTTTTGCCCGGGCCGGATTGCCGTCAGGCCGGTCAGGGCCACCGTGGCCCGTGGTGCGATCACCCGGCGCACCACCCGCGGCCCGGCTTCCCGGGCGTTGCCCAGACGGTCAAGGCGCAGTTCGACCTCCACCGGGGCGTAGAGCTCGTTATAGACGGAGAAATGCACGCCGCCAGCATGGGGCGTGGCTTGCAGATGGACCTGGCTGTCGAGTTTCTCGTCCATGCGGTCGCGGAAGAGGAAGGGACGCGCACCGACGATTGGCCGGTCGGAGTAGGTCACGACGCCATAGGCGTCCCGGCTCTGGTAGATGGTCATGGCCAGCGCTGGTCCGGCGGATAACAGCAGTGCGCAGAACAGCAGCAGGCGAGCGGGCATGGCTGGGCCCCTCCGACGACGATGTTGTTTTAGGTATGTCGTCGAAGCCTAGCAGCGGGAAATCGCGGGGGACGCCGTGGAAACGGCTTGAGAGGGTTGCAGGCGATCAGCGGTGGCAATTTGCCGCTAAACGGCCATCTCCCTGAAATGACGCGGACCCTGTGGGACCGGGTTCACCCGCGATTGCGATGNNGGGTAAACCCGCTCCCACAGGGGGCCGCGTTAACTTGAGGTCACGCGCTTGGGATGTACTGCTTCTGCGCCGTCCCGCGGGCAATCAGGCGCGACAGGTAGTCGAGCTTCTGCGCATCCTGGTCGACGAAGCGGAAGATCAGTTGCAGCCAGTCGCTGTCCGGCTTCGGCTCCATGGCCGCGACCGAGTGCAGGTAGCCGTTGAGGCGGGCGATTTCCGAGTTCTCGCCCTGCTCCAGATCGAGCACGGCGCCTTCGAGCACCTGCGGCAGGGCATCGCTGCGGCGTACCACCAGCGAGGCTTCCTTGAGGGTCAGGGCCTTGATGATGCACGGCTGGTTGCCGCTGGACAGGCGCAGCTGGCCCT